>NZ_LWER01000079.1:0-119157 GCF_001634775.1 Sulfitobacter sp. HI0027 | reverse complement strand
ACGCAATGGAAGGTCCGACACAGGTGTCGGACCTTCCATTGCGTCGGGCAGCCAAGTGTGCAGGAACAATTGCGCCGACTTACCCATCGCGCCGAGGAAGAGCAGGAAGGCGATCAGGTTCGCCGCATTCCAATCGTTCCACAGGAAAGTCACCGTCTGCTCAGCCAAGTCGGGCGCTGCGGCAAAGATATCATCAAAGCGGATCGAGTCCGTCAGCATATAGAGGCCGAAGATGCCCAGCAGGAAAGCAAAGTCCCCCACCCGGTTGACGACAAAGGCTTTCATCGCGGCGGCATTGGCCGACGGCTTGCGGAAGTAGAAACCGATCAGCAGGTAGGAGGCGACGCCGACGCCCTCCCAACCAAAGAACATCTGCACGAGGTTGTCGGCTGTCACCAGCATCAACATCGCGAAGGTAAAGAACGACAGATAGGCGAAGAACCGGGGGCGATAGCTCTCGTTATCGCGGAAGTTCTCATCGTGCGCCATGTAGCCGAAGGAGTAGAGGTGAACGAGGCTCGACACCGTGGTGATGACGATCAGCATGATCGCGGTCAGGCGGTCCATGCGGATCGCCCAATCGGTGCTCAGTGTGCCGCTCTCGATAAAGCGCAGGATCTGGATTTGCTCGGTCGGGCCGTCCAGCGTCAGGAACACCACCCAAGAGAGGAAGGCGGCAAGGAACAGCAGCCCCGTGGCGGTCCACTGGGCGGCCTTCTCACCGATGATCTTCCAGCCGAAACCGCAGAGGATGGCACCCACAAGCGGGGCGAATAGGATCGTGGTTTCCATTGCCTCAGCCCTTCATCACGTTGACATCTTCCACCGCGATCGAGCCACGGTTGCGGAAGAAACAGACCAGAATGGCGAGGCCGATGGCAGCCTCCGCCGCAGCGACGGTGAGCACGAAGAGTGTGAACACCTGCCCCGTCAAATCACCAAGGAAACTGGAGAAGGCAACGAGGTTGATGTTCACCGCGAGCAGCATCAATTCGATGCTCATCAGCAGGATGATCACGTTCTTGCGGTTCAGGAATAGCCCGAAGATGCCGATGACAAACAGCGTCGCCGCCACTGTCAGGTAATGCTCAAGTCCGATCATGTCGTCCCTTACGTTCCCGCCCTTTGATGGGCTTTGGTCGCGCCCCATTTGATGGGGCTTTTAGTATCACTTTGCCCCGGCTGCCACCGGGATTGATCGGGTTTTAGCCGATAAAGCTGTAGCCGCCGAAAAACACGACGATCAACACCACGACCAGTACCACGATTGTTGTTCTCGACATTTCGACGTCCCTTTTCTCTCTTGGTTGAGCCGTTTTCTTTCAAAGAAAACGGCTACGGAATTTTCAAAAAATTCCGGTGTTTACAGGCCCTGCCCAGACTTCACGTCGCGCAGTTCCATCGCCTTGGCCGGGTCACGCATCATCTGGGCAACCACGTCTTGGCGCTTCACATCCTTACGGTGACGCAGTGTCAGCACGATCGCCCCGATCATCGCCACCAGCAGGATCAGACCCGCCAGTTGGAAGAGTAGGAAGTAGCGATCATACAGCAGCAGCCCAAGCGCTTCGGTATTGAACCGCGCCGGATCGATTGCATTGGCCCGCAGGCTCTCGGCCGCCGCACTCTGCTCCCATGCGCCAAAGGCCATGACGAATTGCATCAAGATCACCAGAGCGATCAACAGCGCCAGCGGCATATACCGCGCCATCTCGGCCTTAAGCTCGGCAAAATCTACGTCGAGCATCATGACCACGAAGAGGAAGAGCACCGCCACCGCGCCGACATAGACGATGACCAGCAGCATCGCCACGAACTCCGCGCCGAGCAGCACGAAAAGCCCCGCCGCCGAGAGGAAGGACAGGATCAGCCAAAGCACCGAATGCACCGGGTTGCGGCTGATCACCGTGAACAGCCCGCCGGTAATGACGCTGATCGCGAAGAGGTAAAATGAAAAGACCGTCATGCGCCGTCTTCCTTCTTGGTATCTTTTTCTTCGTCTAAGACCGATTGCGCCAGTTCCAACGCCCGGGTCATCGCCGGCAGCCCGGCAAAGACAGACATCTGGCTGATCGTCTCGACGATATGTTGTTTGGTGGCCCCGGCCTCGCGCGCATGGCGCACGGTTTGGCGGAGGGCCATATCATTCTGCGCGCCCTGCATGGTCAGCCCCGCGAGGGTAAGCAGCAGCCGCGTCCGCGCGTCCAGCCCGCCCTTGTTCACGGTGTCGCCGAACCAGAAGTCCATCATGTCCTTCGGCATCGTGCCCATCATCGCCTCGAACCCTTTGGGCGAAAAAGCATCCATCGCTGGAAAGGCTTTCGCCATTTCCTGCGCCTGCTTCATCATCGCATCAAAAGGGTTCTTGGGATCACTCATCGGTAAGGTGCGTCCATCTCAAGGTTGCGGGCAATCTCGGCTTCCCAGCGTTCGCCGTTGTCCAAAAGCTTGGCCTTGTCGTAATACAGCTCTTCGCGGGTCTCGGTCGAGAATTCGAAGTTCGGGCCTTCGACAATGGCGTCCACTGGGCAGGCTTCTTGGCAGAAACCGCAGTAGATGCATTTGGTCATGTCGATGTCATAGCGCGTGGTGCGGCGGCTGCCGTCCTCGCGTGCTTCGGCGTCGATGGTGATCGCCTGCGCGGGGCAGATCGCCTCGCAGAGTTTGCACGCGATGCAACGCTCTTCGCCATTGGGATAACGGCGCAGCGCGTGTTCGCCGCGGAAACGGGGCGACAGAGGCCCCTTTTCATGCGGGTAGTTCAGCGTCGTTTTCGGCGCAAAGAAATAGCGCATCCCCAGCATGAACGCCTTGGCGTAGTCTGCCAGCAGGAAATACTTCGCGGCGCGGGTGTAGTCAGTCGTCGCCATATCAGCCCCCTACGGTCCAACGGGCATAGATACCCCAGAACCAATCGAATTTTGCAGCGAATGCCACGAAGACCACCCAGAACAGCGAGAACGGCAGGAAGACTTTCCAACCCAGCCGCATCAGCTGGTCATAGCGGTAGCGCGGCGTGATTGCCTTGACCATGGCGAACATGAAGAAGACCATCAGCATCTTGATGAACATCCAGAAGAAGCCATCGGGCAGGAACGGCACCGGAGACAACCAGCCGCCGAAGAACATCAGCGACACCAGCGCGCACATCAGCACCACGGCCACCAATTCGCCGATCATAAAGAGCAGGAAGGGCGTGGAGGAATATTCCACCTGATAGCCCGCCACCAGTTCCGATTCCGCTTCCGGCAGATCGAACGGCGGGCGGTTGGTTTCCGCCAGCGCCGAGATGAAGAACAAGATCAACATCGGGAAGTGCGGCAGGAAGTACCAGTTGAACAGACCCCAGTCGCCATCCTGCGCCGCCACGATGGACGTGAAGTTCATCGAACCGGTCGAGAGGATCACGCCGATGATGATCAGGCCGATCGACACTTCGTAAGAAATCATCTGCGCGGCAGAGCGCAGCGAACCAAGGAAGGGGTATTTCGAGTTCGACGCCCAACCGCCCATGATCACGCCGTAAACCTCAAGCGAGGAGACGGCGAAGACATAGAGGATGGCCACGTTGATGTCCGACAGGATCCAGCCTTCGTTAAAGGGGATCACCGCCCAAGCGATCATCGCCATGACAAAGGAAATCATCGGCGCGAGGAAGAAGACCCCCTTGTCAGCGCCCGCCGGGACCACCACTTCTTTAACGATGTATTTAAGAAAGTCGGCAAAACTCTGCAGCAGGCCGAAGACGCCCACGACGTTGGGGCCGCGGCGCATCATCACGGCGGCCCAGATCTTGCGGTCGGCATACATGAGGAAGGCCAGCGCCAGCAGCAACGGCACCACCAGCAGCAACACCTGCCCAACCGTCAGCAGGGCAATGCCCAGCCCGGTGTTGTAAAAGAAATCAGCCATAAGTCCTCACACCGTCGGAATGCCGCGTTCCGCGCATTGAAACGCGGTCACTTCGGCATCAATTGTCTTCAAGCCTTTCGGCAGGCTCGGCGAGATCGTGTAAACAGCATCTGCCCGCCATATGCCACCCTCTTCGGTGACATTTGTCCGCACATGTCGCGCAAAACCGTAGCCCCGGATCAGCGTATACTGCGCTGCAGCACATTCGGCGTAATCCGATACGTCTTGGTTCGATAACGCCTTGGTCATCGCCACGTTGAACTGCACCAAATCGCCATCCAAAAGCTGGGTCTCCACCCCCTTGTAGTCGGGGATGAAATCCTCGGCCACCGGCACCTGCGGTTCGCAGGCGGCCAGCAGCATCAAGGGGGCCAGCATCATGGCTCTCACTCCGCCGCCATTGGCTCGGCGCGGCGCGCGGCAGCCAGTGCCGAAAGCTCCGCCATCAACTGGCTGGCGCGGGCGATTGGGTTGGACAGATAGAAGTCACGCACGGCAGGCGCAAAGGACGCATCGCCCAGCTTGCCCGCAGGCAGCGCGGTCCATTCATTTTCCGGCACCTCATCGACATTCGCCAGATGCGGCACGGCCTCGGTCAGCTTGCGGCGCAGCTGCGCGATGGAATCATAGCCCAACTGCGCGCCCAACTCAGCCGAGAGCGCCCGGAGAATCGCCCAGTTTTCCTTGGCCTGACCGGGCGCGAACCCGGCGCGCTGTGCCAGTTGCGGACGGCCTTCGGTGTTAACGAACAGACCCGGCTCTTCGGTATAGGCGGCACCCGGCAGGATGATATCGGCACGGTGCGCGCCGCGATCGCCATGGCTGCCTTGATAGATCACGAAAGGACCGGCACCGATTTCGACTTCATCCGCGCCGAGGTTATAGATCATCTCTGCCGCGTTCACGTCGTCCATGCCGTTTTCGGCTGTGGCACCAATATCCAATGCCCCCACACGCGCGGCGGCGGTGTGCAGGATCATCAGCTTGCTCTTGGTCTTTTCGGCCAGTTCCATCGCTTTCGCCAGAACCGCAGCGCCATCCGCTTCGCGCAGGGCACCTTGGCCGACCACAACCACCGAAGGCTGCTCTAGCACTTCGTCGAAGTCGCTGCCCAGTAGTTTGTCGAGGGTCGCGCGGTCGTTGCCCAGATGGTGATGCGGGTAGGTCAGATCAGCGGCTTCGCCGATCAGGCCGATCTCTGCCCCATTGCTCCACGCCTTGCGGACACGCGCGTTCAGCACTGGCGCTTCAACCGCTGGGTTACAGCCGATCAGTTGGATCATCTTGGCGCCGTCCAGATCTTCGATCCGCGCGTTGCCGACATAGCCGAAGCGATTGCCTGCAGGCAGCTTTGCCCCATCGGTGCGGCACTCGACGACTCCGCCCTGCCCTTCGATCAACTGCTTTAGCGCAAACGCCGCTTCGACCGACGCCAGATCACCGACGAGACCGGCAAGCTTCTTGCCCTTCATCGCGGCAGCGGCGGCATTCAGCGCCTCGGGCCAGCTTGCTTTGCGCAGCTTGCCATTCTCGCGGATGTAGGGTGTATCCAGACGCTGACGGCGCAGGCCGTCCCAAACAAAGCGCGTCTTGTCGGAAATCCACTCTTCGTTCACACCGTCATGGTTGCGCGGCAAAAAGCGCATGACTTCGCGGCCCTTGGTATCCACGCGGATGTTGGAGCCAAGCGCATCCATCACATCGATGCTCTCGGTCTTGCTGAGTTCCCACGGGCGGGCAGTAAAGGCGTAGGGCTTGCTGACCAGCGCGCCGACGGGGCAAAGATCAATGATATTGCCAGACAGGTTGCTGTCGATCAACGAGCCGAGATAGGTCGTGATCTCTGCATCCTCGCCCCGGCCCGTCTGGCCCATGACGTGCTGGCCTGCGACTTCGGTGGTGAAGCGCACGCAGCGGGTGCAGGAGATGCAGCGGGTCATATGGGTCTCGACCAGCGGGCCCAGATCAAGGTCTTCGGTCGCCCGCTTCGGCTCGCGGTAGCGCGAGAAATCGACGCCGTAGGCCATCGCCTGATCCTGAAGATCGCATTCGCCGCCCTGATCGCAGATCGGGCAATCCAGCGGGTGGTTGATGAGAAGGAACTCCATCACCCCTTCGCGGGCCTTTTTGACCATGGGCGAGTTGGTTTTCACGACCGGCGGCTGGCCCTCGGGGCCGGGGCGCAGGTCGCGCACCTGCATAGCGCAAGAGGCGGCGGGCTTGGGCGGCCCGCCGACGACTTCAACAAGACACATCCGACAGTTACCGGCGATCGACAGACGCTCGTGGTAACAGAAACGCGGCACCTCGACGCCGACCTGCTCGCAGGCCTGAATGAGCGTCATCGCCCCTTCGACTTCGACTTCTTTACCGTCGATGATGATCTTGCGGATATCGCTCATAAGCTCACTTTGCCTTCAGTAACGAACCGATCCGGCTCGATTTTTGAATCTCTTCGCGTCCAAGCGCACAATAGCTTTGCGGGTCCGAAGTATCGACCCCCTTGGCCTTGAAAAACGCGGCGCCCCGCGCTCTCATGCGCGCTTTTTCAGCGTCACTATCAATATAGGCGTCGATCTCGGCGTCGGAGTAGCCCAGATCGCCCGCCTTGCCCTTCAAGTCCCATGCCATCTTGACCGCGCGCAGCATCCGCGCGCTGATGTCGGGGCAGTTTTTCCGGATGATGTCGGCAACGCCCATATCCAAGAGCGCGTCGTCGATGGCAGCCACTTCGCGCAGCGGCGGTTTGGCGGCTGCCGGTGTCACGGTGGCAGCGGTCAGGCTCAGGCCCATCACGGCGATCATCAGGGTGCGCATATCAATTCTCCTTCATGCAGCGGGCCGGAACGGGCCGTCTGACAGATGGAGATTGGGGGTTATGATATTCAATATCACCGCCCCTTTGGGCCGGAGCCCCGCGATATGTCGCCGATGCGATCACTGGGGGCAGCGCCCCTGAAAGGTCAGCGCCCCGCCATCGAACCGCAGCGTGCCCGTCGGCGCATCGGGGCCTATGGTCCAGTCTATCTTAGAGTTGCCGTAGTTGCCGACGCAGTATTTCACCGCCTCATAACGCGCCGCTGCGCGTGCACCGTCGATGGATTTGCCAGCATCCTTGACCGTCACCTGAAATACGTCGCGCTGGCCATCCACCTTGCGCAGCTTGGTGCTGAAATACTGCCCGTCAAAGGCAACACGCTCACCATCATTGGCACAGCCTGCCAGCAGAGCGCTGACCGTCAAAACCGTCAAAGCATATTTCATAGACCTACTCCGCTGCGCCATGGGCCCGGCTTTGCCGACCGCCCCCGCGCCTATTGTGGACGGACGCGCCTGACACGCGCCCGCTATCGCCGCTCCTGCGCCAAGCGTCAAGCCATCGGGCCTGCCGCCGCGCAGGGTTTCACTCTGCCGCGACCGCGCTGACACGGCCCGTGCGCTTGTGTTTGATCCGGTCTTCGATCTCATCCCGGAAGTGGCGGATCAGACCCTGGATCGGCCAAGCCGCCGCATCGCCAAGCGCGCAGATCGTGTGGCCTTCGACCTGTTTGGTCACGTCGAGCAGCATGTCGATCTCTTCGGGTTCTGCATCGCCGGAAACCAGACGGTCCATCACGCGCATCATCCAGCCTGTGCCTTCGCGGCAGGGCGTGCACTGGCCGCAGCTTTCGTGTTTGTAGAACTTCGACAAACGCCAGATCGCTTTGATCACGTCGGTCGAGTTGTCCATCACGATCACCGCCGCCGTGCCGAGGCCGGAGCGCTGTTCGCGCAGATAATCAAAATCCATGATCGCGTCGCGCATGTCTTTGCCGGGGATCAGCGGCACCGAAGAGCCGCCGGGGATAACGGCCTTTAGGTTGTCCCAACCGCCGCGAATGCCGCCGCAATGTTTTTCGATCAACTCTTCAAACCCAATGCTCATCGCCTCTTCGACAACGCAGGGGTTGTTGACGTGGCCCGAGATCGCAAACAGCTTGGTGCCCGCGTTGTTGGCGCGGCCAAAGCCTGCGAACCACTCCGGCCCACGGCGCAGGATGGTCGGCACCACAGCGATGGATTCGACGTTGTTCACGGTCGTCGGGCAGCCATAAAGACCCGCGCCCGCCGGGAACGGCGGCTTCATCCGGGGCATGCCCTTCTTGCCTTCGAGGCTTTCCAGAAGAGCTGTTTCTTCGCCGCAGATATAGGCACCCGCACCGTGGTGCAGATAGATATCGAAGTCCCAGCCGGATTTGGAGGCGTTCTTGCCCACCAGACCAGCCTCATAGGCTTCATCAATCGCAGTCTGCAACGCTTCGCGTTCGCGGATATATTCGCCGCGCAGGTAGATATAGCAGGCGTGGGCATTCATCGCGAAAGAGGCGATCAGGCAGCCTTCGATCAGCGTATGCGGGTCGTGCCGCATGATCTCGCGGTCTTTGCAGGTGCCCGGCTCGGATTCGTCGGCATTGACCACCAGATAGGACGGGCGGCCATCGCTTTCCTTGGGCATGAAGGACCATTTCAGCCCGGTGGGGAAGCCCGCCCCGCCCCGGCCCCGCAGGCCAGAGGCTTTCATCTGGTCCACGATCCAATCGCGGCCTTTCTGGATGATTCCGGCAGTGCCATCCCAATGGCCGCGCGACTGCGCGCCTTTTAGGGTGCGGTCATGCATGCCGTAGATATTGGTAAAAATGCGGTCTTTGTCCTGAAGCATGATGCCTACCTTTGGTTCTCACGGCTGGCCCGGCGGGCCTGCCACATTTGATATATCACGACCATCGCCCAGAAAAGCGCGGCCAGTGCAGCAAAATCGAAGAGCAGCGCATAGCGCCCCGGCAGGCCAAGCGCCGGGCCAGCCCATTGCATGGCCAGCCACAAACACATGGTCACGGCAATGACCAGCCCTGCGGTGCGGCCCTTACGGGCAAGCGCTCTGTCTTCGGCTTCGCTCATGTCTCTCTCTTACCCCGATCAGCCCTCGGCCTTGCCGTCACTGGCAAAAGCTTTGGCTTGACCGATCCAATCGTCGCGCCGGATACGGCCCTTGAAACGCAGGCGGGAATCGACCCAGTCGATCTCATCCCCCTGAAGGGCTGCGATCTGATCGAAATGGAAGATGCCCAGTTCATTCAGGGTCTGTTCCAACTTCGGCCCGATGCCGCCAATCCGCTTAAGGTCATCTGCCCCGCCCGCACGCGGCGCGTCGAGCAGCGCGGGTTTGCCATCGGTAGAATGGCTATCGGTCGCAGGCACTGGTGCAGGCTCGGCCTTCGCAGGTTCGGCGGGCGCTTCGACGACCTTTTGCGGGGTCTTCACAACAGCGGGCGCTTCTTCGGCCTCGATGACCTGTTCTGGTGCGGCTTCAACGGCAGCGGTATCGGCCACGGGCGCTGTCGGCTCCTGAAGCGGCGTTTCCTTAGAAGGCGCGGAAGGGGTTTCGACGGCCTCCTTCGGGGGCGTCACTACAGCAACTGCTTCTTCCGCCTTGGCGACCTGTTCCGGTGCCGCCTCAACGGCAGCAGTATCGGCCACGGGCGCTGTCGGCTCCTGTGGCGGTGTTTCTTCAGCGGGTTCAACCGGCGCGCTTGCCTTGCGCGCCGCCCCGATCCCGGCGTCCCCCGCGGGGACTGAACCCACAGCAGAAGAAACGCTTCCCGATGCCGTTGAAGCCCCTGCGACCGATGCAGCCGCCGCGCTGCGCGTGCTGTCTTGGGGGGCAGCGGCGGGCACGTCTTTGCACAGCAGGGTCAGCGCCAGATAGCCCACGATCACCGCCACCAGCACACCGGCCACGATCGACATCAACAGCCCCCAGATGCCGAAGGCCAGCAATAGGAATGCCACCAGCAAACCGGCACCGGCACCCAGCCACCAACAGCGCTTGGTGCAGGCCTCTCGTTCCGAAATATCCGTCATGACTGTCCTTCTCTCCCTTAATGCGGGCGATGCGGCTTATGGCTTTGCGGGGTGGTAATGGTGCCGTCCTTGGCCCGTTGTGAAATCTCCGTCTTTAGTCTTTGGCGAGGCGCGCGGCCTGCTCTGCCCAATTGTCGCGGCTGACGCGACCTTTGAACCCTTCGAGGTTCTGATCAACCCAAGCGACCTCTTCTGGGCCCCACTGGGCGATCTGGTCAAAGTGGTAAAAGCCCATGCCGTTCAGCATCTGCTCCAGCTTCGGGCCGACGCCTTTGATCTTTTTCAGGTCGTCCGCACCGCCCTCGCGGGGGGCGTCCAACTGGGCGGGCTTTTGGCCAGGCGTCGCGGGGGCGCTGGTCTCGGCCTTTACCGCATCGGGACTCTCGCCCTTGGGGTCGCGTTTGGAGCGTGGTTTGCTCTTTGACGTGGCTTCGGCTTCTTGTTCGGTGACGCCGGTTTTGTCGGTGGCCTCGCCCTCGGCGGGACGCGGCTCTTCGGCTTCGACCTCTTCCACCGTTTCAGGCTGCGGCGCCTCGGGCTGGTTTTGCCACGGGGTCAGCAGCGGCACTTCGGTGCCGTCGATGCGTTTGACGGTATCGCCGATGTCCACCGCAGCCTGCACGCTGGCATTGTATTGCGTGCGCCCGCTTTCGTGGTCCGTGAGGCTGGTCAACCCGCCCAAAGGCTCTGACGCATAGCGCCCGTTCTGCGGGCCGGGCACCGGCACGCGCCCATCGCTCAACTCATCAAGGATTTCATTGAGCCGCGCGGTGGTCAGGTCTTCGTAATAGTCTTTGCCAATCTGGGCCATCGGCGCGTTGGAGCACGCGCCAAGGCATTCGACTTCTTCCCACGAAAAACGCCCATCCGCCGACAACTCATGCGGTTTGGCGGCAATGCGTTCTTTGCAGACGGCGACCAAATCCTCGGCCCCGCAGATCATGCAGGATGTGGTGCCGCAAACTTGGATATGTGCCACGGAACCAACAGGTTGCAGCTGAAACATGAAGTAGAATGTCGCCACTTCCAGCCCGCGGATATAGGCCATGCCCAGCATTTCCGAGACATGTTCAATCGCCGCACGGGTCAGCCAACCCTCTTGCTCCTGCGCGCGCCACAGCAGTGGAATGATCGCGCTGGCCTGACGGCCTTCGGGGTATTTGGTGATCTGCGCTTCGGCCCATTCTTGGTTGGCGGGCGTGAAGGCAAAACTGTCGGGCTGGTCAGGGTGTAGACGGCGGAGCATTAGTTCGAACCTATGGTCAGGCGGAGGCCAAAAGCGCCTCCGGCGTAAATTTCTTCAAAATGGAGCGATGCGGCCTGCATCACCGGTCGATCTCTCCAAAGACGACGTCCATGGTGCCGATGATCGCGGCCACATCGGCAAGCTGGTGGCCGCTGGCCACATGGTCCATCGCCTGCAAGTGCAAGAAGCCCGGCGCGCGGATCTTAGAGCGGTAGGGCTTGTTGGAGCCATCGGCCACGAGGTAGACGCCGAACTCGCCCTTCGGCGCCTCGACCGCACAATACACTTCGCCCTCGGGCACGTGGAAACCTTCGGTGTAAAGCTTGAAGTGGTGGATCAGGCTTTCCATGTCGGTCTTCATTGCGGTGCGCGATGGCGGGGTGATCTTGCCGCGGGCGAGGATATCGCCCTGCCCTTCGGGGGCGCGCAGTTTTTCGATCGCCTGCTGGATGATGTGGGTCGACTGGCGCATCTCTTCCATGCGGCAGAGGTAACGGTCAAAGCAGTCGCCGTTCTTGCCCACGGGGATTTGAAAGTCGAATTCGTCATAGCATTCATAGGGTTGCGAACGCCGCAGATCCCACGCCAGCCCCGAGCCGCGCACCATGACGCCGCTGAATCCGTAATCGAGAATTTCCTGCTCGGAGACGATGCCGATGTCGACGTTCCGCTGTTTAAAGATCCGGTTCTCGGTCAGCAGCTCGTCGATATCGACCATGAATTTTGTCAGGAATTGCGCGCACCATGTTTCGATATCGTCCAGCAGCGCTGGCGGCAGGTCTTGGTGGACACCACCGGGACGGAAGTAGGCCGCGTGCAAACGCGCGCCACAGGCCCGCTCGTAAAAGATCATCAGGCTTTCGCGCTCTTCAAAACCCCAGAGCGGCGGCGTCAGCGCGCCCACGTCAAGCGCCTGCGTGGTGATGTTGAGAAGGTGGTTCAGGATGCGGCCAATCTCGCAGAACAGCACCCGGATCAGCGAGGCACGGCGCGGCACCACGGTGCCGGTCAGCTTTTCGATGGCCAGACACCAAGCGTGCTCTTGGTTCATCGGGGCCACGTAATCCAACCGGTCGAAATACGGCAGGTTTTGCAGATAGGTGCGGCTCTCCATCAGCTTTTCGGTGCCACGGTGCAGCAGACCGATATGCGGATCGCACCGCTCTACAACCTCGCCGTCAAGCTCAAGCACCAGACGCAGAACACCGTGTGCGGCAGGGTGTTGCGGGCCGAAGTTGATGTTGAAGTTACGGATCTTCTGTTCGCCGGACTCAAAGTCGGTCGACCCGTCGTCAAAGGCTTTTGTGCGAATGTCGCCGTCCATTACCGTTTCTCCAGTTCTTGCAGCTTCATGCCCATCCACCACAGCAAGGCGATCGTGCCCAGCGGGATCAGACAGGCCGCCGCCCAGTATTTATTAATGCCAAAGAACGGCAGCAGCTTGACCATTGGAATGGCCGTCAGCGCCGAGAGGATCAGCCAGCCCAGCCCGCCCATTACTTCGCGTCCTTGCTCACATTGCCATCGGGCGCGGACCTGTCATCGCCGGGCAGAATGTAATCGGCCCCTTCCCAAGGCGACATGAAATCGAACTGGCGGTATTCCTGCACAAGGCTCACCGGTTCATAGACCACGCGCTTGGCGGCTTCGTCATAGCGCACTTCGGTATAGCCCGTCGTCGGGAAGTCCTTGCGCAGCGGGTGGCCGCGAAAGCCATAGTCGGTCAGGATGCGGCGCAGGTCCGGGTGACCGGAAAACAGGATGCCGAACATGTCGAAGACTTCACGCTCGAACCAATCGGCACTGGGGTGAACGCCGGTGATCGAGGGCACCATATCCTTTTCACGCGCGGTGGCACGCAGGCGGATGCGGTGGTTTTGGTACATCGACAGGAAGTGATACACCACGTCGAACCGTTTCGCACGGCCCGGATAATCCACCGCCGTGATATCGACCAAAGTCGAGAAACGGCAGGTCGGGTCGCCTTTGAGGAACTCAACAAGGCCCGCGATATTTGCCAGTGCCACGGACATGTTCAACTCACCCTTGGTGACATCCCATCCCAGCACACAATCGGGCCGCTTGGCTTCGATATAGGCCCCAAGTTCCTGCAGTTGTTCGCTCATCGCAAATCTTCCTTCCACGCGCCGATCAACGCCATCTCACTGTCCCGCGCCTTTGGCGCATCGTCCTTTTGCCTGCCCCGATCCGGCGCAGGCCCTTGTCTTAGCGCACAATTGTCCCGGTGCGGCGGATTTTACGCTGCAACTGGAGGATACCATAGAGCAGCGCCTCTGCCGTGGGCGGGCAACCAGGCACATAGACATCAACCGGCACGATCCGGTCACAGCCGCGCACGACCGAGTAGCTGTAGTGGTAGTAGCCGCCACCATTGGCACAGGAGCCCATCGAGATCACATAGCGCGGCTCTGGCATCTGGTCGTAGACCTTGCGCAGCGCCGGGGCCATCTTGTTGGTCAGCGTCCCCGCGACGATCATCAGGTCCGACTGGCGCGGAGAGGCGCGCGGTGCGGTGCCGAAACGCTCAAGGTCATAGCGCGGCATGGAGCTGTGCATCATCTCAACCGCGCAGCAGGCCAGACCAAAGGTCATCCAGTGCAAGCTGCCGGTACGCGCCCAGTTGATGATGTCTTCGGTAGAGGTCAGCAGGAAACCCTTGTCCTGCAACTCGGCATTCAGGCTCTGGGTCGCGAATTCAGGATCAGGCCCCGCACCGTATTGACCGTAGGCTGCTGGCGCAGAAGCACCGGATTTCACCCGCGGGCTTTGGTGGCCATCGCCCATCACCGGGGTGACCAGCGCGTCATCATTTACTGCCATTCCAGCGCTCCCTTCTTCCATTCATAGGCGAAGCCAGCCGTCAGCACGCCCAAGAACACCATCATCGACCAAAAGCCCACCATGCTCACCTCTTTGAAGGCCACGGCCCATGGGAAGAGGAAGGCGATTTCGAGATCGAAGATGATGAAGAGGATCGACACCAGATAGAAACGCACGTCAAACTTCATCCGCGCGTCGTCAAAAGCGTTGAACCCGCACTCATAGGCCGAGACCTTTTCCGGGTCAGGATTGCGCACGGCCACGACCACGGCGGCGAGGATCAGCACGAGGCCAAGGCCAATCGCCACGGCCAGAAAAACGAGGATGGGCAGGTATTCCCGCAGCATGTCGTCCAAGGGGATGCTCCTTTCGCGGTGCGCGGCATGAGGCAAAGGCCAAAAGCCCGCGCAGACAAACTTGGAACGGGTTTAACTCTGCCCGTGGGTAGGGTCAACGGGCCAAGCCCGGTTAATGCCGCCCACGGGCCCGCAATAGAGCCATTTCGCCAAAGCCTTGAGCTAGACCACCCATGCGGCTTTGCGCTTGTCGAAGAAGGCACCGATTCCTTCAGCGGCCTCATCGGTTTCCCAGCGTGCCGCGAGCGCGTCGATCGACATTTTCACCGCCTCTGGTGTGGCGATTCCACCCAAGTCCTGCGCCAGCTTCTTGGCCGCCGCAACGGCACCCGGCGCGCAGGAGAGATAGGGCACGACTTCGGCCTCAATCGCCGCGTCGAGCTCGTCGGCCGGAACGGCGCGGGCGAGCAGCCCCAGATCGACCGCCTCCGCCGCGCCAAAAAGCCGCGCCGACATGAAGACGCGGCGCGCGCGCCCCTCGCCCATCCGCGCCAAAACGTATGGCCCGATCGTCGCCGGGATGATGCCCAGCCGGGCTTCGGTGAACCCCATCTTGAGCGTATCGACCCCCACGGCCACGTCACAAACCGAAGCCATGCCGACCCCGCCGCCAAAGGCATTGCCCTGCAACTTCCCGATCACCGGCTTCGGCAGCGCATTGAGCGCGCCCAGCATCGTCGCCAGCTTGCCCGCCTCGGCTGAGCGTGTCACGCCATCCATATCCGCCTGATCGCGCATCCAGCCCAGATCGCCGCCCGCGCAAAAGGATTTGCCCGCCCCGGTCAGCACCACCACACGCACCGCATCGTCGGCGGCCAGTTTACCCGCCGCATCCGTCAGGTCCGCCAGCATCTGCGCGGACATCGCATTGTGCTTTTCAGGACGGTTCAGGGTGAGCGTCGTCACCCCGCGCGCGTCGGTTTCGATCGTCAAAGTCTCGTACATGTCAGCCTCGCATTGCCCGCGCCATTTCAGCGGCTTCCAGCACCACCGCCTGATCGAGGCCGGTGTCATAGCCAAGCGCCGTCAGATGTTCGTTCACCGCCTCGGTGGCGACATTGCCCGCCGCGCCGGGCGCATAGGGGCAACCGCCCAAGCCGCCCACCGCCGCGTCAAAGACCCGCAGCCCCATCGACAGCGAGGCGTCGATATTGGCCATCGCCCGCCCGTGCGTGTCATGGTAGTGCCCCGCCAGCCGCCCTGCCGGCACCACGTCGCGCACCGAAAGCAGCATCCGCGCGATGCTGTCGGGCGTGCCCGCGCCGATGGTGTCGCCCAAGGAAATCTCGTAACAGCCCATCGCAAAGAGCCTGTCGGCCACCCGCGCCACCGCGCCGGGGTCGACCTTACCGTCATAGGGGCATTCCACCACGCAAGAGACATAGCCCCGCACCGGCATGTCCACATGCCGCGCCTCTTCAAGGATCGGGGCAAACCGCTCAAACGCCTCTTCGATGCTGGCGTTGATGTTCTTCTGGCTAAAGCCTTCCGAGGCCGAGGCGAAGATGGCGATCTCATCCGCCTTTGCGGCCAGCGCATCCTCATAGCCGCGCATGTTCGGCGTCAGCGCGGCATAGCGCACGCCCTCGGCCCGTGTGATCCCCGCCAGTACCTCGCCTGACCCGGCCATCTGCGGCACCCATTTCGGGCTGACGAAACTGGCGCATTCGATGCGGGCAAAGCCTGCGGCGCTCAGCTTGTCCACCAGCGCGACCTTTTCGGCCACGGGAATCTCGCGTTTTTCGTTCTGCAGACCGTCCCGCGGGCCGACCTCGAAAATCTCACATGGTCCAAGGCTCATTGGCCGCTCTCCTTCCCTGAATGGGCCACGGTCACTCAACCGGCCATGGCGCGTAGAAATCCTCCTCGTAAAGCTTTGCCCCATCGGGCAAGGCCTGTGCGAAGCTGTCACGTTCCGTGATCCGTTCATACCACGCCGCGACCGAGGGGTGGTCATCCAATTTCACGAAATGCCGCGCCATATAGACCGCTTGGCCCACCGAGATATCGGCGGCCGAAAAGCCAGAGGTCAACAAGTAGTCGCGGTTCTCCAGCGGTGTCGAGAGCCGCGCCTCCAGCGCATCATAGCATTTCCCGATCCGCGCGGCTTCGAGCTTCATCACGATGGGGCTGCGCATGGAATCGTCGCGCAGGGCGATGTGCTGCTGGGTTAGCGCCGCGGTGTGCTGGCTGACGGTTTCCGCAAAATGCACCCAGACCAGCCAAGCCATCCTATCAGGGCTGCCGACAGAACGGCCCATGCGGTCGGGGCTGTAGCGTTCGCAGAGGTACTGCGTGATCGCGCCAGTCTCAAACATACGCTCGCCGTCGATTTCCAGCGCCGGAACCCGCCCCGCGGGCGAGAGGATCAGATATTCCGGGTCGCGCAAACTGCGGTCGAAGGCATGAACCTTGACCTGAAACTCCACATCGTCGAGTTCGTGCAGCAGCCAGAGTGTGCGCATCGAGCGGGTCTGGGGGCAGTGGTGCAGCGTAATCATGCGTCTTCCTCGGCTTCCAGCCGTACCAGCGCGGCACCGGCTTCGACCTGATCACCGGGCTGTGCCAGCACCTCGGCCACCACGCCATCGCGCGCGGCGAGCAACGAATGCTCCATCTTCATCGCCTCCAGCACCGCCAGACGGTCGCCTTTGGCAACGCTTTGGCCAACCTCGGCGTCGATGGCACGGACCAGACCGGGCATCGGGGCCTCAACGATGTTGCCATCGCCATGGGCTGCGGCGGCCCGCGCCAGCGGATCGATCACACCAAAAGCGATACCATAGGCGTCAAAGACCGTGACCATGTCGCCAGCAACTGAGACCGGCGGCGCGACATGGCCGTCGATCTTCCAGCGTCCGCCAATCCGCTCAGCGCGCAACTCGTGATCGGCCACGGTCCAAAGCTGCATGTCCTCGGACAGCACCCGCACCTTCAGCAAATGCTCTTCGCCATCATGGCCCAGCATCACCTGCCGTCGCAAGGGCCGCCAGAGGTTGAACCCGGCCTCTGCCTGCGGCTGATCCAACCCAAGCGCCGCCATCCCCGCCAGCGCGAAATGCCGCCCCGGCACCTCTGGCTGCGCGGTCAGCGCGTCGATATCCCGCGCGATCAGCCCGGTGTCGACATCGCCCTTGGCAAAGCCTTCATGCCCCGCCAGTGCGCCGAGGAAGGCGAGGTTGGTGACCGTGCCGCCCACCTCGCAGCCCTTGAGCGCCGCGCGCAGGCGCGACAGTGCCACGTCGCGCGTGGCCCCGTGCACGATGACCTTAGCGATCATCGGGTCATAAAAGGGGCTGATCGTGTCGCCCGCCCGCACACCGCTGTCCGCGCGGGTCTGGGGCGTGAAGGACAGATGCGTCAGCGTGCCGGTGGCGGGCAGAAACCCCTTCGGCACATCCTCGGCATAGAGCCGCGCCTCGAAGGCATGGCCGTTGATCGTGAGTTCATCTTGAGCCTTTGGCAGGGCCTCGCCCGCTGCCACGCGCAGCTGCCATTCCACCAGATCGATCCCGGTCACCAGTTCGGTCACCGGATGCTCCACCTGCAGGCGCGTGTTCATCTCCATGAAGAAGAACCCGTCGGTCGAGAGCCCACCGGAGCCGTCGACGATGAATTCCACCGTCCCTGCCCCGGCATAGCCGATCGCTTCGGCGGCGCGCACCGCCGCTTGGCCCATGGCCGCGCGCATATCTTCTGTCATGCCCGGCGCGGGCGCCTCCTCGATCACCTTTTGGTGGCGGCGCTGCAGCGAACAGTCCCGTTCGAACAGATGCACCGCATGGGTGCCGTCGCCAAAGACCTGCACCTCGATATGGCGCGGCTTAGTCACGAACTTCTCGACCAATACATCCGGGTTGCCAAAGGCGGTCTTGGCCTCCGAGCGTGCCGAGTCGAGCGCCGCCTGAAAGCCCTTGGGCTCCTCGACCAGTCGCATGCCTTTGCCACCGCCGCCCGCGACGGCCTTGATCAACACCGGATAGCCGATCTTCTCGGCTTCCTCAGCCAAAAGCGCATCGTCCTGATCCGCCCCGTGGTAGCCCGGCACGACGGGCACGCCCGCCTCGACCATCAGTGCCTTGGCGGCGTCCTTGAGGCCCATGGCCCGGATCGCCTTGGCCGAGGGGCCGATGAAGGTGAGCCCCGCGGCCGCGACCGCCTCCACGAAATCGGGGTTCTCGCTCAGAAACCCGTAGCCCGGATGGATCGCCTGCGCGCCGGTATCCAGCGCGGCTTGAATGATCACATCGCCCTTCAGATAACTCTCAGCCGGGGCCGAGCCGCCAATATGCACGGCGGCATCCGCCATCGCCACGTGTTTCGCGCCCGCATCGGCGTCCGAGTACACCGCCACGCAGCGCACCCCCATGGCTTGTGCGGTTTCCATCACCCGGCAAGCAATCTCACCCCGGTTCGCAATCAGGATCGTGTCAAACATGCCCTACCCTTTTCATCTCTTTCTGGCTCCGAATATGTTGTGGGATCGCGGAGGGGTGCCCCCCGCTTCGCGCCACAATCACATCCGGAACAAACCAAATTTCGTCGGCTCAATCGGCGCGTTTAGGCTGGCCGAAAGGCTCAGGTAAAGCACATCGCGGCTCTTGCGCGGATCGATGATCCCGTCGTCCCACAGCCTTGCAGAGGCATAGAGCGGATGGCTCTGTTTCTCGAACATATCGATCGTCGGCTGTTTGAAGGCGGTCTCTTCCTCCTCGGTCCAGGTGTCGCCCGCCCGCTCAATCGCGTCGCGTTTGACGGTGGCCAACACCCCCGCCGCCTGAGCGCCCCCCATGACCGAGATCCGGCTGTTGGGCCAAGACCACAGGAACCGCGGACGGTATGCCCGGCCCGACATGCCGTAGTTGCCCGCCCCGAAGGAGCCGCCGACCAGCATGGTGATCTTGGGCACATTGGTGGTGGCCACCGCCGTCACCATCTTAGCGCCGTGGCGGGCGATGCCCTCGTTCTCGTATTTGCGGCCGACCATGAAGCCGGTGATGTTCTGCAGGAACACCAGCGGGATGTTACGCTGGCTGCAAAGCTCCACGAAATGCGCGCCCTTCTGGGCGGCTTCGGAAAACAGCACGCCGTTGTTGGCAATGATGCCGATGGGGCAGCCTTTGACATGGGCAAAGCCGCAGACCAGCGTCTCGCCAAAGCGGGACTTGAACTCGTCAAAGCGGCTGCCGTCGACCAGCCGCATGATCACCTCGCGGATGTCATAGGGCGTGCGCAGATCGGCTGGCACGACGCCCAACATCTCGGCGGGGTCATAAGCGGGCTCTTCGGGGCTGGCCCAATCGACGGTTGTCGGTTTGGTCTTGTTCAGCTGCCCCACCGCGCGGCGCGCTAGTGCCAGCGCATGGGCATCGTCTTCGGCGAGGTAATCGGCCACGCCTGACAGACGGGTGTGCACGTCGCCACCGCCGAGGTCTTCGGCGCTCACCACTTCCCCCGTCGCGGCCTTCACCAGCGGCGGTCCGGCGAGGAAGATGGTGCCCTGTTCCTTCACGATGATCGTCACATCCGACATCGCAGGCACGTAAGCGCCGCCGGCGGTGCAAGAGCCCATCACCACGGCGATCTGGGCGATGCCCTTGGCGCTCATCCGCGCCTGATTGTAGAAAATCGCGCCAAAATGGTCGCGGTCGGGAAAGACTTCATCTTGGTTCGGCAGGTTGGCACCGCCCGAGTCCACCAGATAGATGCAAGGCAGATGGTTCGCCTCGGCAATCTCCTGCGCGCGGAGGTGTTTTTTCACCGTCATCGGGTAATAGGTGCCGCCCTTCACGGTGGCGTCGTTGCAGACCACCATGACCTCATGGCCCTGCACCCGACCGATGCCCGCGATCACACCGGCGGCAGGGGCCGCGCCATCGTAAAGCCCATGCGCTGCCGTGGCGCCGATTTCCAGAAACGGGCTGCCGGGATCGAGCAGGTTCGCCACCCGCTCTCTGGGGAGCATCTTGCCCCGGCTCTCGTGCCGTGCACGGGATTTCTCGCCACCGCCGAGGGCTGCAGCCTCCGCCGCGTCGCGCACTTCGCTCAGTGCCTTGAGATGGGCCATCTCATTGGCCTTATAGGCATCCGAGGATGGCAGGGCTTGGGATGTCAGTTTCATGTTACGTCCTCATTCTCTCGCGCCGCCAGACGCTTTAGTTCCTTGCGGATTACCTTGCCGGTCACGGTCATCGGCAGGTCCTCCACGAATGCAATCTCGCGCGGGTAGGAATAGCTTGCGAGCCGGTTTTTGACCCAGTCTTGCAACTCTTTCGCCTCGACCTCGGCACCGGGTTTCAGCACCACGTAGGCCTTGACGATCTCGGTCCTAAGCGCATCGGGTTTGCCGACCACCCCGCAGGTCGCAACCGCGCTATGGGTGAGCAGGCAATCCTCGATCTCCGCCGGGCCGATGCGGTAGCCAGCGGAGGTAATCACATCATCCTCGCGACCCACAAAACGCAGGTAGTCGCCCTCCCAGATGCCCCGGTCGCCGGTCAGCAGCCAGTCGCCGTGGAATTTGGCCGCCGTCTCCTCGGGCCGGTTCCAGTAGTGCAGCATCATCGAGGGCGCGCCTTTGCGCACCGCCACATCGCCTTCGGCATCGGTGGGGTGGCCGCCCTCATCCAGCACGGCGATCTCGAACCCCGGCACCGGCTTGCCGATGCAACCGGGCTGCGCCGGGAAGTCACCCCCGCAGCTTGAGGCCACCATGTTGCATTCGGTCTGCCCGTAAAACTCGTTGATCTCCAGCCCGAAGGCTTTGCGACCCCATGCCAGCATCTCGGCGCCCAGAGGCTCGCCGCCACTGGCGACCGAACGCAGGCCGGGCAAGGATACATCCGCGGCTTTCAGCATGCGAAGCGCCGTGGGCGGGAAGAAGACGTTGCGCACCTCACCGCGCGAAATCACATCGGCGCAGCCTTCGACGGTGAACTTGGGCATCCGTGCGGCCACTACCGGCACGCCAAGTGCCAGCGCAGGCATCGCTACGTCGAACAGCCCACCGATCCATGCCCAATCCGCGGGCGTCCAAAGGCAATCGCCCGCCTGCCCCAGATGGTCATGGCTGACCGAGACCCCGGGCAGATGGCCCGAGAGCACCCGGTGGCCATGCAGCGCGCCTTTCGGCGTGCCGGTGGTGCCGGAGGTGTAGATCAGCACGGCGGGGTCTTCGGGGCCGACATCGGCAAAGTCGACCGGGCCGCCTGCCGTGCCCACATCAGCCGCCATCCACGGGGTGGCCAGATCGCCCAGCAGGTCCGCGCCTTCGGCATCGGTCAGCACAATCGCACAGCCTGCATCGCCAATCCGGCTGGCCAGCGCGTCACGTTTGAAAAGCTTGAACAGCGGCACAGAGATCGCGCCGATCTTCCAGATCGCCAGATGCGCCGCCGCGCACCACGGCGATTGGCTGAGCAAGACACCCACGCGCTCCCCGGGGGCTACTTCGGCCTTCAGCGCGCGGGCCAGCCCATCGACCATCTCATGCAGCGCGCCGTAGCTCACGTCGCGGCGGACCGCGTCGGTCAGATCAATGATCGCTGTGGCGTCATCGGGCTGCGCCGAACACTGCGCGGCCATGTTGCCCTGCCAGATCGGCCAATCGTCCTGTGTCATATCAGCTTCGATACTCCGGGTTTTCAAAATCAAACCGCGCGCCGGCATCCCATGCGTTGCGGTCGTTGCCCTCTTGCGAATAGCCGCCCGCCGCTTTCAGCATTCGTGCCAGATGCATGGCGTTCCAAGTCATGATGGTGGTGTTGCGCTGCGTGAATTCGTTGTCGAACCCTGCGCGCTTGCCGTCCACATCATCGCCATAAGACGGCCCCGGCCCCGCCTCGCCAATCCAGCCGCAATCGGCCTGCGGCGGGATGGTGTAGCCAAGGTGGTTCATCGCAAAACCGGTAGTCATGGCGACATGTTTGATGCCGTCCTCATTGCCCGTCACCACCGAGCCGCCGACCTTGCCGTAAAAGACCGACTGACCCTTGTCGTTCAACTTGCCCGACATGGCATAAAGCCGCTCGATAAACACCCGGCAGACGCTGCTTTCCTCGCCCAGCCAAAGCGGGGTGCCGATGATCAGGATGTCGGCGGCCAGCACTTTCTCCCAGAGCGCGGGCCAATCGTCCCGGTCCCAGCCGTGCTCGGTCATGTCCGGATAGACGCCCGGCGGCACTTGGTGGTCCAGCAGGTATAGGTGCTCGACGCTCACCCCCTGCGCCTCCATGATGCCCGCGCTGGCGTTCATCAGAAGTTGGGTATGGCTGTCGCCCGGTGTCTTTTTGAGCGAGCAGTTCACATAGAGTGCTTTGAGGTCGGAAAAGTCAGTCATCGCCAAGTTCCTTCTTAAGTTGCTCCAACTCCCGGTCGAGGAAGAAAGAGGTGATGGAGCGAATGATGACCAGCATCAGCAGGAAGAGCAGGTCCGCAAACCGCAGGCTGATCGCAGTGTGGATCACATCCGACACGATAAAAAGCTCCAACCCCGCAAGGATGTAGCGTCCCAGTTCGATGCGCTCGCGGTTGGTGCGGCGCACCCGCTCCGCGCCCTTTTTGGCGATCTCGGCAATCGTCACCCCGGTCAGGAAACGCGCCGCGCCGATCAGCAGCAGAATGATGGCCGCGATGTCGATGACCGCCGCGAGGATCTCGAACCCCTCAATCAGCCACGGCAGAAAATCGTGCATCACACCGCCTTCTGTCTCCAGTTCTATCAGGTTCTCCATTCTGATCCCTCCGTCCTGTCAGGCCGACACTTCGTGACGCGGTTAATAGGCCGCCCCCAGACGCAGAGCCTGTTCGGCCGTCATCTGCATCAGGCAGGCCAAGGTTGCAGGCCCGCCGCCCGTGCCACCGCCCCATTGGCTGCGTTCATAATCGCAGGCGGCATCGCGAAAGGTAATCCACGCGCGCTGCATGTCACGCAGGGCCTCGGCCTGAGAGGGCAATTCCGGCTGGTAGAGCGCGGCATCCTCATCGGCAGATTTAGACTGCACCATCCGCGCGCGGTAGTTCTCGTTCAGCAAGCCGTCCCAGAAGGTCAACTCCGCGTCGAGACAGCCTCCCATGCCATAGGTCGAATATCCGCCCGGCGCTTCCATGCAGAGGTTTGACGACAAGCCGATACAGGCGCGCTGGTCGGTGAACTCTTGCGCCCCGGCCAGACATTCTGCGGTGGCGGCGTCGGAATAGGTGATCTCTTGCGCGGCCACCGGCCCCGCAAGAAGCGCACAGGCCAGCAGCGCGGCGCGCATCACATGGCCCCCATCATCTCACGGCCCACCAACATGCGGCGGATTTCCGAGGTGCCCGCGCCGATCTCCATCAGCTTGGCATCGCGGAAGATGCGGCCCACGGGATTGTCGCTGAGATAGCCCGCGCCGCCCATCGCCTGCACCGCCTGATGCGCCTGCACCATCGCCTGTTCCGAGGCATAGAGGCAGCAAGCCGCCGCGTCCTGACGGGTCACATCGCCCCGGTCACAAGCCTGCGCCACGCTGTAGACATAGGCCCGGGCCGAGTTCATCGCGGTGTACATATCCGCCATCTTGCCCTGCATCAGTTGGAAATCCCCGATGCGCTGGCCGAACTGCTTGCGCTCGGCCATATAGGGCATGATCTCATCCAGACAGGCGGCCATGATGCCAAGGCCGATGCCTGCCAGCACGACGCGCTCGTAGTCGAGGCCCGACATCAGCACGCGCACGCCCTTGCCCTCTTCGCCGAGGATGTTCTCGAAGGGCACTTCGCAATCTTCAAAAATCAATTCGGCGGTGTTCGAGCCGCGCATGCCCAGCTTGTCGAAATGGTTCGAGGTGGTGAAGCCCTTCATCGACTTTTCAATCAGGAAGGCGGTGATCCCCTTCGAGCCCGCCTCGGGGTTGGTCTTGGCGTAAACCACCAGCGTCTCGGCATCGGGGCCATTGGTGATCCAGTATTTGTTGCCGTTCAGGCGGAAGTGATCGTTCCGCTTTTCGGCATTCAACTTCATGCTCACCACGTCACTGCCCGCGCCCACTTCGGACATGGCCAGCGCGCCGACATGCTCGCCCGAGCAGAGTTTCGGCAAGAACTGCGCCTTTTGCTCTGGCGTGCCGTTCAGCTTGATCTGGTTCACGCAGAGGTTGGAATGCGCCCCGTAGGAAAGCGAGACCGAGGCCGAGGCGCGGGCGATCTCTTCGACCGCGACAGTGTGGGCGACGTAGCCAAGACCGGAGCCGCCGAACTCTTCTTCGACGGTCATACCCAAGAGGCCCAGTTCGCCCATCTCGGTCCAAAGTTCAGGCGGGAATTCGTTCTTCGTGTCGATCTCGGCCGCCATCGGCTTGACGCGCTCCTGCGCCCAGCGGTGCACCATCTCACGCATGGCCGCGACGTCTTCTCCCAGATCAAACTGCATACTTGCGTTGAACACGGCTTCTCCCCCGATTTATTGAACGCTTGTTCATTACCTACCGCCCCGCCCGCTTTGCGTCAAGCAGCGCGATGTGGAACCGCGCTGCGCCGCGGCGGGTTGGCCCTGCGACCAAGGGAACACTACAACAAAGCGAGATGCAAATGAGCGATGATCTGAAAAAAGAGTTCTGGGACCGTCTGGACGACACCCGCGCCGGGATGCTAGCAACCAAGACCGCCCGTGCGATCCCGATGACCCACTACATCGACGAAGACGACCGTTCCGCCGTGCTCTGGTTTATCACCGCCAAAGGCACCGATTTGGCGAAATCTGCCGAGGGGCGCGCCGCTGCGGAATATCTGATCGCCAGCAAGGACGAATCTCTTTGGGCACGGATCGACGGTCATGTCTCTGCCGTTACCAACCCGACTGAGTTGGACAAGATCTGGAACGCCATTGCGGGCGCGTGGTTCGAGGACGGCAAGCAAGACCCCGATGTGCAACTGATCCGCTTCGACCTGACCGAAGCCGAGGTCTGGGCCACCGATGGCGGGTTCAAATTTCTCTATGAGATCGGCAAAGCCCAACTGACCGGCGAGAAACCCGATATGGGCAAACATGGCACAATCCGCTTCTAAACCTAGCCGCCCGAGGCCACGGTGAGGCAGGAATTCGCTCCCATTGACGAGGCGAATTCCTGTTCCAGTAAGGCCACCTCGGCGGGGGTCGTCCTGTACCGGTGCAACCGCCGTGTCGGATCACTGTCACCGCCGCCTCAATCGCGCCGTCAGGGACCGGCTCCCGCTGCGTGAAGCTGCCGAAACGCTCTGCCGTCAGGCGGCCTTGCCGATCAAACGTTCAATGAACTCCGGCAGGTCGGCAAAATTGTCCAACAGGGCTTCGGGCTCCAGCGCTGCCATGTCCTCGCCCGAGGGGCCAAAAGTTACTAGCACACAGGGCACCCCGGCGGCTTTGGCGGTTTTGCGGTCGGTGTCGCTGTCCCCGATCAACACGCATTGTGCCGGATCGCCGCCGGCACGCCGCGCGGTTTCGAACAAATGCTCGGGGTCGGGCTTGCGCACGTCCAGACTATCGGCCCCCAGCATCGCGCCGAATGCATCCCGCACGCCAAGCCGGGTCAACAGCAACTCTGCCAAAGCCTCGGGTTTGTTGGTGCAGATCGCCACGCGGTAGCCTGCGGCCTTGAGCGCGGCCACCGCCTCCATCGCGCCGGGGTACATGATGGTATGGGTGTCAATGTCGCGCCCATAGGCTTCGAGTAGCATTGGGTAATAGCGGTCAATCGTCGCCGCATCATCGGCACGGCCCAGCTTTTGCATTCCCAGCGTCAGCATGGCTCGCCCGCCACGCAGCGCGGTGCCCGCATCCTCGGCATGAACCAGCACATCGCCCTCGCCCATATCACGGAAACAGGCGTTGGCGGCGGCGATCAAATCGCCTGAGGTATCGGCCAAAGTGCCGTCGAGATCGAAAACGACTGTCTTCACTGGGTACTCCTTGGGCGGAACCCCGCCTTGCAAAATGGCATCGTGTTGCAGACCGCAATCTAGTTTGATGGGCCACAACCTTGCGCCTTTGTGCGAAGCGCGTAAAGAGAATGCAAGCTGAAGGACAAAGAGATTTACATGGAAACTGCACTGATCATCCTTGCCGCGGGCAAGGGGACACGGATGAACTCGGACCTGCCAAAGGTGCTGCACCGCGTCGCCTCCGCTCCCATGCTCGAACACGCCATGGCCGCAGGCGCCATGCTTGGCCCCCGTCATACGGTTGTCGTCGCGGGCCACGGGGCGGATCAAGTGCGTGCTGCGGCCACCCTCTTTGACGAGGACGCGCAGGTGGTCGAACAGACCGAACAGCTGGGCACGGCCCATGCGGTGGCACAGGCCCGCCCGGCGTTGGAAGGTTTCGACGGTATGGCGCTGGTGCTTTACGGCGACACGCCCTTCGTGCAGCCCGAGACATTGGAAAAGATGCAAGAAGCTTTGGCCACCCATGATGTGGTGGTGCTGGGGTTCGAAGCCGCCGACCCCGCCCGCTATGGCCGTCTGGTGATGCAGGGCGACACCTTGGAGCGTATCGTTGAGTTCAAGGACGCCTCGCCCGAGGAACGCACCATTACCCTGTGCAATTCCGGCGTGGTGGCTTGCAAATCCGAGCTTCTGTTCGATCTGATCGACAAAGTGGGCAACGACAACGCTTCCGAAGAATACTACCTCACCGACATCATCGGCCTTGCCCGCGCCGAAGGGCGCAGCGCCACCGTGGTCACCTGTACCGAGGCCGAGACGATGGGCGTGAACTCTCGCGGCGACCTCGCCCGGGCCGAGGCTGCGTTCCAATCCCGCGCCCGCGCGCTGCTGATGGAAGACGGCGTAACCTTGGTCGCCCCCGAAACGGTCTTTCTATCCCGCGACACCTATATTGGCCGCGACACGGTGGTGGAACCCAACGTCGTCTTCGGCCCGAATGTGACCGTGGAATCTGGCAGCACGATCCGCGCCTTCTCGCATCTAGAAGGGTGCCATGTCTCACGCGGCGGCGTGGTCGGCCCCTATGCCCGCCTGCGTCCCGGCGCGGAATTGGCCGAAGATGTGCGCATCGGCAATTTTGTTGAGGTGAAGAATGCGCAGATCGCCGAAGGGGCCAAGGTCAACCACCTGAGCTATATCGGCGATGCCACCGTCGGCGCGCGGAGCAACATCGGGGCGGGCACGATCACCTGCAATTATGACGGCGTGATGAAACATCACACCACCATCGGCGCGGGCGCTTTCATCGGGTCGAACACCATGCTGGTGGCCCCGGTGACAATCGGCGAAGGCGCGATGACCGGCTCGGGTTCGGTCATCACTTCAGATGTGGAGCCAGAGGCGCTGGCCCTGTCGCGCGCGCCGCAGATCGAAAAACCGGGCATGGCCCGCAAAATGTTCGAAATTCTAAAGGCCAAGAAGGCGAAAATGCAGAGGGGCAGCTAAACATGTGTGGAATTGTGGGGGTGCTTGGCACCCATGAAGTCGCTCCCATTCTGGTAGAGTCGTTGAAACGGCTGGAATATCGCGGCTATGACAGTGCTGGCATTGCCACGCTGAACAACGGCAAACTCGACCGCCGTCGCGCCTTGGGCAAGCTGGTGAACCTCTCGGACGCGCTGGTGCATGAGCCGCTGGCGGGCAAGTCCGGCATCGGTCACACCCGCTGGGCCACCCATGGCGCGCCGAGCGTGACCAACGCCCACCCGCATCAGGCCGGGCCGGTAGCCGTGGTGCACAACGGGATCATCGAAAACTTCCGCGAACTGCGGGCAGAACTGGCCGAACATGGCGCGCATTTCGTGACCGAGACCGATACCGAAACCGTCGCCCTGCTGACCCAGCATCATATGGCGCAGGGCGCAGGCCCGGTGGAGGCCGCCAAACAGACCCTCGCCCGCCTCGAAGGCGCCTTTGCGCTGGCATTCCTTTTTGACGGGCACGAAGACCTGATGATCGCGGCGCGCAAGGGGTCCCCCTTGGCCATCGGCTATGGTGAGGGTGAGATGTATGTGGGCAGCGATGCCATCGCGCTGGCTCCGCTAACCAACCGAATTGCCTATCTCGAAGAGGGGGATTGCGCCGTAATCACCCGCACGTCGGTAGAGATCACCGACCGCAACGGGGCGCTGGCCAACCGCGCAATCAAATACGTGCAGATTGACAGCACCCGCATCGACAAGGCCGGGCACAAGCACTTCATGGCCAAAGAGATCGCCGAGCAACCCGGCGTGATCGGTGCGGCCATCGGCCACTACCTGACCCCCGAAGGCGAGATCAACATCAGCGCGCAGGATATTGATTTTACGCAGTTTGACCGGATCATCATGGTGGCCTGCGGCACTGCGTCCTATGCCTGTTTCACCGCGAAATACTGGTTTGAAAAGATCGCCCGTCTGCCGGTCGAAGTCGATGTCGCCTCGGAATTCCGCTACCGTGAGCCGCCGATCCCGCCGCGTACGCTGGCGGTTTTCGTCAGCCAATCAGGGGAAACCGCAGATACGCTGGCCGCCCTGCGCTATTGCGAGGGCAAGGCCGCGCGTATCCTTTCGGTCGTCAACGTGCCCGAAAGCTCCATCGCCCGCGAAAGCGATCTGGCCTTGCCGATCCATGCCGGTGTCGAGGTTGGCGTCGCCTCAACCAAAGCCTTCACCTGCCAATTGGTCGTGCTTTTTGCGCTGGTTCTCAAGGCCGCACGGGACCGCGAAGCGATCAGCGCCGAGACATTCGCCGATCACATCTCAAGCCTGCGGGGGCTGCCCGCGATCATCAGCACGGCGCTTGAACAGAACGACACAATGCAAGAGGCCGCGCTGAAGCTCTCACATGCCCGTGACGTGCTGTTCCTTGGCCGAGGTCAGATGTATCCCCTCACTCTCGAAGGCGCCTTGAAACTCAAGGAAATCAGCTACATACACGCCGAAGCTTATGCATCAGGTGAACTGAAGCACGGCCCCATCGCACTGGTGGATGAGCATGTGCCGGTGGTCGTCATGGCGCCGCGCGACGCGCTCTTCGACAAGACCGTCAGCAACATGCAAGAGGTCATGGCGCGCAAGGGCAAGGTGATCCTGATTTCCGACTCCAAAGGTCAGGCCGAAGCCAATGAAGGCGTCTGGTTCAGCATCGAAATGCCCCCCGTCCCGGATGCACTGGCCCCGATCCTCTATGCGGTTCCGGCGCAGTTGCTGGCCTATCACACCGCCGTTGCCAAAGGCACGGATGTGGACCAGCCGCGCAATCTGGCGAAATCGGTGACGGTGGAATGAATTTGGAAACCGCCCTTGAGGACCTCGAAGCGCAGGCCAACCCGGCCCGCGCCGAAGAGATGCGCGCCTATCACAAAGCCGACCGGCGCTATCTCGGCTTGACCAATCCGCAGATCGCGGAGCTTGCCCAGACTTGGCGCGATGCGCTCGATGTTGAGGGCCGAGTCGCCCTTGCCGACACCCTGTGGCAGTCGGATATTTTCGAGGCGCGCGTCGCGGCAGCAAAGCTGCTGACCCAAGCGCGACTGCGCCCCGACGATCAAGCCGCATGGGCGTTGATCGCAAGCTGGACCGCGGATTTCGACAGTTGGGCGATTGCCGACCATGCCAGCATGGCCGCGCAGAAACGTCTGGTGGCCGATCCGACACGTCTGGACGAAGTGGAAGGCTGGGTCGCCTCCGATCATCTCTGGACGCGGCGGGCGGCTTTGGTCTCGACCCTGCCGTGGACCAAGCAGAACAACCCTAAACCAGAAGAGCTTGCCGCGCGGGACCGCATCCTAGGCTGGGCCGCGACGATGGTGCCGGATCACCGTTGGTTCATCCAAAAGGCGATCGGTTGGTGGCTGCGCGACCTGTCGAAACACGATCCCGAACGCACCCGTGCCTTTGTCGCCACCCATGGGGAGGCGATGAAACCTTTCGCGGTGAAAGAAGCGCTGCGCCTGCTGAAAAAGTCAGACGGCGCAGGCTGACCCCGCGCCTTACCCTTCGGTCGAGACTTCGACCGTGGTGAGGTCAGTCAGGGAGGCGCCGATCAAACGCAAAGCGGGCAGCGACATGCGGCTGCCTGCGGTTGCAGGCCCCTCCAGCGGGATCAGGGTCACGGCGGCCGATTTGCCCGTTGCGGGATTGGTCACCCGGCCCGGCTGTTCGGCGTCGACGAGAGGTGTTTTCAACCACAAGCCCGGCTCTGTCGCGCTGCCCAGACTGACCACTGTCGTCGCCAAGGCGGCACCGATGCTGGCGGGCGCACGGCTGGCTGCTTCGCGCTCGGCGGCGGTGGTTGTATCAAGCGCCTCGGCACTGCTGCCCCCGGTCGTGATCGGAGATGCGGCGGGCGGCGTCGCAGCGGCCGGCGCGGTCGCGGTTGCGGCCTCTGCCGGGGCTTTGGTCGGGGCAGATGCGGCCGCAGGCTCGGACTGGGAGGCATCCATGCCGAAACGGTCCGACAGGGTGCTGCAGCCTGCCGTGGCGGCGACGATGAAAAGCGGTAAGATAATACGTGTCATCCGCGCAGCCTATCCGCGCCCTGCCCCCTTAACAATCGTCCAAATGCCGCTTGCCCCGCAGTGGGCGGGGCATTACCTATGAGGCATGACAGCACCCCTTATCGACCCTTTCATGCGCGCAATCACCTACCTGCGCGTCTCCGTCACTGACCGCTGCGATTTTCGCTGCGTCTATTGCATGTCGGAAAACATGACCTTCCTGCCCAAGAAGGAATTGCTAACGCTTGAGGAGCTGGACCGCCTGTGCAGCAACTTCATCAACCTCGGCGTCGAAAAGCTGCGCATCACCGGTGGCGAGCCACTGGTCCGGCGCGGCATCATGACCTTCTTCGACGGCATGAAGCGGCACCTCGACAGCGGCAAGCTGAAGGAGCTGACGCTGACCACCAATGGCAGCCAGCTTGAACGCTTTGCCGATGATCTCTATGCTGCGGGCGTGCGGCGGGTGAATGTCTCTCTCGACACGCTGGACGAGCAGAAATTCGCGGAAATCACCCGCTGGGGCCGCCTGCCGCAGGTGCTACGCGGAATCGACGCGGCGCAGCGCGCGGGCCTGAAGATCAAGATCAACGCCGTGGCGCTCAAAGGTTTTAACGAACCCGAACTGCCGCGCATCACCGAATGGTGCGCCGAGCGTGGGATTGACCTGACATGGATCGAAGTCATGCCGATGGGCGATCTGGGCAACGAAGACCGATTTGGTCAGTTCTGGTCCCTCAAAGACGTGCGCGCGCGCTATGCCGAACATTATACCGTTACCGATCTGGCTGAGCGGACCGGCGGCCCGGCCCGCTATGTGCGGCTCGAAGAGACAGGCCAGAAAATCGGCTTCATCACCCCGCTGAGCCATAATTTCTGCGAAAGCTGCAACCGCGTGCGGGTCACCTGCACCGGTGAGATTTTCATGTGTCTGGGCCAAGAAGACGTGGCCGATCTGCGCGCCCCACTGCGCGATCACCCCGATACGGATGTCCCGCTGCAAGAGGCGATCCGCGCGGCGATCGACCGCAAGCCCAAGGGGCATGATTTCGACTATTCCCGCCAGCGCGTCGACGGGCAGATGCCGCGCCACATGAGCCACACGGGCGGCTGAGCCCGATGACCACGCCGTTCCTCTACCGGGCATGGGTCGCGGCAAGCACTGTGATGCTGCCCATCGCCGGACGGCAGTCCATGGCCAAGCTGCGCCGGGCCGAGGTTGATCCGAAACGCGCGCGCGAAAAGCTTGGCCACGCCAGCCAGCCGCGCCCCGAGGGGCCGCTGATCTGGTTTCACGCCGCCTCTGTCGGGGAAAGCCTGTCGGTTTTGGCGCTGATTGATCGGATGGGCCGCGCGCTGCCGCAGGCGCATTTCCTCATCACCTCCGGCACCGCGACCTCGGCCCGGCTGGTGGACCGACGCCTGCCGCCGCGCAGCCGGCATCAATTCGCCCCGCTCGACGCCCCCGGCCCGCTAAAGCGGTTCCTCAACCATTGGCGGCCCGACGCGGCGCTTTTCGTCGAGAGCGAGCTTTGGCCGCAGATGCTGCGGCGGACCCATGCGCGTGGCACGCCAATGGCGCTAATCAATGCGCGCCTCTCGCAACGCTCTATCGAACGCTGGCAGAAACAGCCCGCGCTGGCGGGGTTTCTCTTTGGTGTGTTTGACCTGATCCTGACGCAGAATGACGCAATGGCGCGGGCCATGACCACCATCAACGCGCCCGCCGATCGGGTCGCTCCGGGGATCAACCTCAAGTCTATGGCAGGCCCCCTGCCGCAGGACGATGACACCATCGCGCAGGCCCGTGCGGCCTTGGGCGAGCGCCCCGTCTGGATCGCCTCCTCCACCCATCCGGGCGAGGAGAAAGCGGTATTAGAGGCGCATCGGCAACTGCTCGAACAGGTCCCCGACCTATGTCTGATCCTTGTCCCCCGCCATCCGGAACGCGGGGACGAGGTGGCCGGTCTCATCGCCAGCGTCGGATTGACCCATGGCCGCCGGACGCGGGGCGACATGCCGCGCGAGCAGGTCTATCTGGCCGACACATTAGGCGAGTTGGGCACCTGGTACGCCCTGTCCGACATCGTCTTTCTGGGCGGATCGCTACACCCGATCGGGGGGCATAACCCCTATGAGGTTGCGCAGGCCGGGGCGATGGTGCTTTCGGGCACCCATGTCGCTAATTTCGCCGAGACCTTTGCCGAGATGGAGGCCGCAGGTGCCGCGCGTCTGGTGGCGGGCACGCAGGATTTGGCGGACCGTGTGGCGGATCTTTTGCGCAACGATATCGCCCGCGCCAGCGGTGTGGCCGCGTCGAAAACCTATGCCGCAGCGCAGACCGATAAACTCGACAGTATTGCCGAGAGGCTGATCACGGCCCTGCGCCTGCGAGAGGACAGCGCCGATGCCTGAGCTTTTCGTCACCAACTACAACCGCAATTTCACCGGCGTCTCGGCCACGGCGGCCAATGTGGTGCGCCAACAGGTCAATCGGCACGAGTTGGTGTTGGTGGGCCAACCCCTGCCCGGCTGCCCGGTACCGCTGACCCGTGCCGCCGCAGGGCGGATCACCCGAAAACATCCCCCCCAAGACCGCCCCTTCGCCATCTGGCACGTCCGCCGCAACCCCGAGATGCGCAGCGCGCTTTGGCTGCGCGATGTGCGCGGGGCGAATATCCGGATCGTCTTCACCTCTGCCGCGCAGCGCCTGCATTCAGCCTATCCACGCTGGCTGATCCGGCAAATGGACGCGGTCATCGCCACGACCGAACGCGCGGCGGAGTTCGTGCCCCATGTCCGCGCCGTGGTGCCGCATGGGGTGGATACCGATGTCTTCTCTCCCGCCACCAACCGGGGCGCCGCGTGGGAGCAATTGGGCTTTGGTGGCACCCATGGCATCGCCACCGTGGGGCGCATTCGGCCCGAGAAAGGCACCGACCTTTTCGTGGAGGCGATGCTGCGCCTGCTGCCCGAACGCCCCGGCGCGGTGGCGTTGGTGATTGGCCGCGCGGGCGGCAAACATGAGGCGTTTCTAACCAAGCTCAAGGCGCAGGTCGAGGCGGCGGGCCTCGCGGAGCGGCTGCTTTTTGTGGGCGAATACCCGGCCGCCGACCTGCCCAAACTGATGCGCGCGCTGTCGCTGGTGGTACAACTGCCGCGCTACGAGGGCTATGGCATGGTCCCGCTCGAAGCGCTGGCCTCGGGCGTGCCCTTCGTGGGCAGCGATGCGGGATATTACGGCGCCTTTTCGAATGGTGGCCGTGTGGGCAAGGTCGTGCCGCTTGGCGCGGCGGAGGCTGCGGCCCAGGCCGCGCTCTCCCTGCTTGAGCGAGAGGACCAAACCGCGCTGTCAGAGGCCGCGCGCCACTGGGCCGAACACCGCTTTAGCGCGCGGGCCGAGGCCGATGGGATCGAAGCCGTCTATAACGCGCTGTGGGAACGCGGCTAGGCCCGCCAAAGAAAAACGCGCCCCCGAAGGAGGCGCGCTAGGATCGTTTCTGATTGCGAGATCAGGCCGCTGGCATCCGCTGCTCAACGATACCCGCCCACCAGCTACAGCCTGCCGGGATCGCCTCATCGTTGAAGTTATACTCCGGATGGTGCACCGCCGCCGTGTCGCCGTTGCCGACCAAAATATAGGCACCGGGGCGTTCTTCGAGCATGAAGGCGAAGTCTTCCCCCCCCATGACCAACGGCGCCTCGACGCAATCGCCCGAGATTGAGCGTGCCACATCGGCGGCGAACTCGGTCTGCTCTTCGTGGTTCACCATGACCGGATAGCCGCGGTGGTAGGTCACATCCGCTGTGCCGCCAAAGGTGCCCGCGATGCCGTTGCAAATCTCGTTGATCCGCTTTTCGGCAAGGCTGCGCATATCCGCCGACATCGTGCGCACGGTGCCTTTCATCTGCACCCGCTGCGGGATCACGTTGAAGGCTTTGGAAGATGTCTCAAAGGCGGTGACCGAGACGACGATCTGCTCCACCGGGTCGGCATTGCGCGATGTGATGGTTTGCAGCGCCAGCACGGCCTGCGCGGCCATCACGGTTGTGTCGACGGTCTCATGCGGTTTGGCGGCATGGCCCCCGCGCCCCTCAAAGGTGATGTCGAACTGGTCCGTCGCAGCAAAGAAGGATCCCGGGCGGATGCCGAAAGAGCCCGTGGGCATGCCCGGCCAGTTGTGCATGCCATAGACTTCTTGGATGCCAAAACGGTCCATCATACCGTCCTCGCACATCTCACGGCCACCGCCGCCGCCCTCTTCGGCGGGCTGGAAGATCACCACGACGGTACCGTCGAAATTGCGGGTCTCGGCCAGATATTGCGCCGCCCCCAGCAGCATCGCGGTGTGGCCGTCATGACCGCAGGCATGCATCGCGCCGTCGGTCTTGGAGGCATAGTCAAGCCCGGTCTGTTCGTGGATCGGCAGCGCGTCCATGTCGGCGCGCAGCCCGATGACCTTGCCCGATCCGGTTTCCTTGCCCTTGATCACGCCGACGACGCCGGTGCGGCCAATGCCCTCGACGACCTCATCGCAGCCGAAGCTGCGCAGTTTCTCGGCCACGGTGGCCGAGGTGCGGTGGGTCTCAAACAGGATCTCGGGGTTCTCATGCAGGTCGCGGCGCCATGCGGTGATGTCGTCATGCAGCTCGGCAAATCGGTTCTTAACGGGCATTTAGGAAGTATCCTCCGGAGTTGGGTTGGGCGCTGTTTTCATGCAGTCGCATTTATCTGCCACATGCTTACGCCCTTGCTAGCCGGTCCTCAACCACCTGCGCGAACCATGAGCAGCCTGCCGGGATCGCGGCATCGTCAAAGTCATATGCCGGGTGATGGACCGTCGCCCCCTCGCCATTGCCGATCATAATATAGGCACCCGGTCGCGCATTGAGCATATAGGAAAAATCCTCACCCGCCATGATCGGCGGGGTGTCCCGGTCGGTGCCGGGGGTGATCTTGTCGGCAGCCTCCGCGGCATAGCGGGTGTGGTCGCTGTGGTTGCGGGTCACGGGATAGCCACGCTGATAGTCGATCTCTGCCTTGCATTGATGCGCCTCTGCCGTGAGGCGGGTGAGGTCGTGCAGGCGCTGCTCGGCCAAATCCTGCACCGCGGGGTCAAGCGTGCGCACCGTGCCGCGCAGAAGCACCTGATGCGGCAGGACATTATGGCTGTCGGTATCGCTGCGCAGGGTGCAGACCGACACGACGACCTGTTTCAGCGGGTCGGTGTTGCGGCTGGCGATGGATTGCAGCGCGATCAATACATGGGCGGCAGCGAGGTTGGTGTCGATAGCCTCATGCGGGGCCGCGGCATGGCCGCCCTGCCCGGTCAGCGTGATGTTGAACTCATCCGCCGCAGCCAGCAGCGCGCCCTCCCGGATTGCGAAATGCCCGGTGGGGTGGCCGGGCATATTATGCATGCCATAAACCTCATCAATATCCCAACGGTCCATCAGCCCCTCTTGCACCATGACGTTGCCACCGCCGCCGCCCTCTTCAGCAGGCTGGAAGATCAGCACCACGCGGCCATCGAAATTGCGCGTCTCGGCAAGGTATTGCGCCGCTCCCAAAAGCATCGCCGTATGCCCATCATGGCCGCAGGCATGCATTTTGCCGGGGGTCTTGGAGGCATAGGGCAGCCCCGTCGCTTCCATGATCGGCAGCGCATCCATATCGGCGCGCAGCCCGATGGTGCGGCCTGATGTGTTGCTCTGCCCCTCGATCACCGCGACCACGCCGGTCTGCGCGATGCCGGTAGTGATGTCGGTGATGCCAAAGCTGCGCAGCTTGTCTTCGACGAATTTCGAGGTTTCGGGCAGGTCGAACATCAGTTCAGGGTGCTGATGCAGGTGGCGGCGCCATGCGGTGATCTCGGCGTGGGTCTCGGCGAAACGGTTCTTGATCGGCATGGGCTATGTCCTTTGAAACAATAGGGTTAAAGCGCCGGACTGGGGCGGATGGGCGTGCCATCACTGAACCGGTCGGCGCGAAATCTGCTCAGATCATGCCCCGGCGCATCGCCCATGACCAGTGCGGCCAGCACCCGCCCCATGCCCGGCCCGATGCCAAAGCCGTGGCCCGACATGCCGGTGCCAATGACAAGGCCCGGAATTTGGGCGCAACTGTCCACCACCGGCACGATATCGGGCATCGTGTCGATCATGCCCGCCCATGAATTGCGCGCCGTGATCGGTGGCAGTTCGGGATAAAGCGCGGCGAACTGCTTGATCGTGCGGCGCAACCGGCGGTGATCGGGGGCGGGATCAAGGATGCGCATCGCTTCAAAGGGGCTGACGCTGTCCGCGGCCCATTGGCGCGGGGTGCGCCATGCGTCAGGAAAGCCCTTAGGCGCGGACATCCGCAGCCGCTGGCCAAAGGGGGTGGCGCGCAACTGTGGGAGGTAGTGACGCAGGGCGCGGAAGGCATCTGGCCCGACATAGAGGTCGGGCGCCGCCCCCGGAGCCAGCGTATACCCCCCATCGGCGCGGCGGCGAAAGGCCAGCCCGGCTTCGGCCACGGCACCGGCGTGCACCTCGGGCAGCACATTGGTCGCTACCACGCTTTCACGTACGGATAGCTGCGGCAGGGTGACGCCATGCGCGCGCAGGAAAAGCGCCGACCATGCCCCGCCCGCCAGCACCACCGATGTCGTGCGGATCCCCCCCGCTTCGGTGCTCACCCCCGCCACGCGGCCCGCGGCGAGGTCAAGCTTGCGCACCGCGCAGTTCTCGATGATGCGCACGCCCTCTTTGACGGCCAAGGCGGCCAGCGCTGGCACCGCGACCCAAGGTTCGGCCCGCATGTCGGAGGGGGTGATCAATGCTCCGGTGTAGCCTTTGCTCAGCCCCGGAAAAGCCGCCGCCACCTCGCCTGCGTCCATCAACCAGCTGTCGATCCCATTGGCTTTGGCGTGGGGCAGCCAGTCCGCGTAGCTTTGCATCTTGGCGTCCGAGCTTGCCAGATAGGTCACGCCGGTCTGTTTCAGCCCGATGGCGCGGTCAAGCTCTGGGGCCAGTTCGCGCCAAAGCCGCGCGGCTTCGACCATGATCGGCAGTTCATCCGGGTCGCGCCCTTGTTGGCGGATCCAGCCCCAGTTGCGGCTGGATTGTTCGGCGGCAATGCGGCCCTTTTCCAGCAGCGTCACCTGTTTGCCCGCCCGCGCCAGAAACAGGGCGGTGCAGACACCGATCACGCCACCGCCGATGACCACCACCTCGCTGTCACGCGGCGGGGTGCGGGGGTAGCTGGCAGGGGTGGCAAGGGTGATAGGAAAAACGGACATGCGAACCCCGGAGGCTGGGACCGCGCGGCTGCACCGGGCGGCCGTGGAAAGGACGGGCCCCGCCGGGGGGGGCCTGCCTTAGGTCTGTCAGGGATGGCTCAGCCCTGCAAGCGGGTCAGCAGCCGGCGCATGAAGTCGTGACCGGCCTCGAATTGCGCCACGTCGATGAATTCATTGGGCTGGTGCGCCTGCGCGATGTCGCCCGGCCCACAGATCACGGCGGAATACCCTGCCTCTTGGAACTGCCCGGCTTCGGTGCCGTAGCTCACTTTGTGGCTGGCATTGTCGCCGGTGATCTGGCGCACGATCTGCTCGGCCTCGCCGTCCTTTTCGGGCTGCAGCGCGGGCACGTCGAAACGGGTCGAAGTCTCGATATAGGTTTCGGGCACCACGTCCTGCATCTGCTTTTCGACCTCACGGACCTTCTTGAGGTAGGCGGTGCCCCATTTGTCTTTGTCTTCACCCGGCACCACGCGGAAATCCATGGCGAATTTGCAGTCCTTGGCGGTGATGTTGTGGGCCGTGCCGCCTTCGATCACACCGACATGGGCGGTGGTGAAGGGCGGGTCGAACATCGCCGCCGTCTCGGTCGGTTTGGCGGCCATGTTGTCGCTGTTCACGTCATTGGCCCATTCAATAAGCTTGGCGCCCGCCATGATCGCATTGACCCCGGTGTGCAGCAGCGAGGAATGCACCTCAAAGCCCACGAGGTGCGTGTTAAAGCCAATGCCGCCCTTGTGGCCAGTCACCGCCTGCATGGTCGAAGGCTCGCCCACGATCACCGCCGAGCCCTTGGGCACCACGCCCTGCATCGCTTGGATCATCGGCGGGGCACCGGTGCAGCCGATCTCTTCGTCGAAGCTGAGCGCGATCTGTAGGGGGCGTTTGACGTCTCCATAATGCGCCTCGACCAAAGCCCAGATCGCCAGCGCGTCAAACCCCTTCATGTCGCAGGTGCCGCGCCCGTAATAGCGGCCGTCTTTCTCGGTCACGGTGAAAGGGTCGGTGTCCCATGCCTGACCGTCGACCGGCACCACATCGGTATGGCCCGACAGGACGACGGCCCCCTCCTCCCACGGGCCCGCATGGGCGAAAAGCGCATGTTTGGGCTGATCGGGATCGACGTAGCGGTGGCTCTCGATCCCGTGGGAGGCGAGGTACTCGGCCACCCAATCGATCAGCGGGATGTTGGTGTCCCGCGACACGGTGGGAAAGCTAATGAGTTTGGTCATCAACTCAAGCGGGGTCAGGCGTTCGGTCATGGGTCTTCTTTCAATAGCCACTGTCGGTGGTCAGCACATGGTGCCCCGGCTCCACTTCGCGGTAGACCGAAGGCTCGGCCCGATAGCTGACAGGGTGGATCGGCGAGGGAATCGGTTTGAAGTTCAAGTCCTTCTCGGACTTGCGGCGCCGCGGATCGGCGATCGGCACGGCCTTCATCAGCGCTTGGGTATAGGGGTGCTGCGGGTTCTCAAACACCCGCTGGCGCGAGCCCATCTCGACGATGCGCCCCAGATACATGACGCCGACGTAATGGCTCACCCGCTCCACCACCGCCATGTCGTGGCTGATGAAGAGGAACGACAGTTCCATCTCGGCCTGAAGCTCCATCATCAGGTTGAGCACCTGCGCCTGCACCGACACATCGAGAGCCGAGACCGCTTCATCCGCGATGATCAGCTTGGGGTTCAGCGCAAGCGCGCGGGCGATGGCGACCCGTTGGCGTTGGCCGCCTGACAACTCATGCGGAAAGCGGCGCATGAAGCTGCGCGGCAATTCCACCCGGTCGAAGAGCATCTCGATCCGCTTGGTAATTTCGGCCCCCTTGAGGGTCGCGAAATTGTGGATCGGCTCGGCCACCTGATCCGCGAGTTGCATCTGCGGGTTGAGCGAGGCGAAGGGATCCTGAAAGATCATCTGCATGTCGAGCCGCGCGGTGCGCAAAGCTGATTGGTCGAGCGACATGATATCGACACCGTCAAGGTTCACCTCTCCCGACATCGGCTCCACCAGCCGCAGGATCGACCGTCCGGCGGTGGATTTGCCACAGCCCGATTCGCCAACGAGGCTCAGCGTCTGACCTTTGTTGAGCGTAAAGGACAGGTCTTCGACCGCATGCACATTGGCCACGGTGCGGCGCAGGAAACCGCCCTGCACCGGAAAGCGCGTGGTCAGGTTCTTGACTGACAAGAGCACCTCTTCGCGGCCCTTGATCGGAACGATTTCCTTGTCCTCACTGCCCAAAAGCTTCATCGGCTCAGGGTATGGCTTGCCCGTCATCTCGCCCAATTTCGGCACGGCGGCCAAGAGCGCTTTGGTATAGGGATGCTGCGGGTTCTCAAAGATCTCCTCGACGGTGCCTTCCTCGACCTTCTTGCCGCGGAACATGACGACAACCCGGTCAGCCATCTGCGCCACCACGGCCATGTCATGGGTGATGAACATCACCGCCGTGCCGGTTTCGCGCTTTAGCCGGTCCATCAGGGCGAGGATTTCGGCCTGAATCGTCACGTCGAGCGCGGTGGTGGGCTCATCCGCGATCAACAGGCGCGGCTCGCAGGCCAGCGCCATGGCGATCACCACGCGCTGGCGCATACCGCCCGAAAGCTCATGCGGATACTGCTTCAACCGGCGCTCAGGCTCAGGGATGCGGACCTGCTGCATCAATTCCAACGCACGTTCCTCGGCCTCTTGCCGGGACATGTTCAGATGCAGGCGCAGGCCCTCGGTCATCTGCTTGCCGATGGTAAAAACGGGGTTCAGCGCGGTCATCGGCTCTTGGAAGATCATGCCGATTTCATTGCCGCGAATCTTGCGCATGAGGCTGCCGCTGCTGGCCGCCAGATCGACCTGCCCCTTTTCACCACGCTCAAAAAGAAGGCGCCCGCCTGCAATTTCACCGCCGCCGTATTCGACCAGCCGCATCAGCGACAGCGAAGACACCGATTTGCCCGATCCCGATTCCCCGACGACGCAAACCGTCTCACCGGGGTTGATGTCGAAACTGACATCTTCGACGCCGACAACGGGGCCATCTTTGGTTTGAAATTCGACGCGCAGGCCCTGAATTTGGGCGATTGGCGCCCCGTTTGCGTGATCCAGCATCTGTTTCCCTGTTGGTTTTATTGGCGCAGATTTTGCCCGACGCTACGGCGAATGTCATGAGACTGTCAAACCTGACGCGGGCAGTTCGCGCTTTGTCATATTTGCGCCATGTCCGCCCTTGCAATTTTTGGGAAACCTGTTTCGATATGGCCCATGCGGTTTGGAAAGAACGCTTCGATCATAGGTTGAATATTGCTTTTTTTGTTATGTTTAGCTGGTGAAGCTCATGTTCTTTCTGGGGCGACAACAACAACAAGGCGGGGGCAATCCCGTCGACAAAAAGCGGCACGCCCACGTGTCCAACATGGAGTAAGATATGAAATTGAAGACCCTATTGATGGGGGCTGTCGCATCGACTGCGTTTGCCCCTATGGCCTTTGCAGAAGCCCATGAGGGCGAGCGTGGCCGCGACGGCGAAGTCAAAATCATCTATTGGCAGGCGCCTTCGATCCTGAACCCCTATCTGTCGAGCGGCACGAAGGACGTCGAAGCGTCCTCGCTGATCCTCGAACCCCTTGGTCGCTATGACGAAACCGGCGCGCTGGTCCCCTATCTGGCGAACGAAATTCCGACGCTGGAAAACGGCGGCGTGAGCGAAGACCTCAAGACCATCACATGGAAGCTGAAAGATGGGCTGATGTGGTCCGACGGCAGCCCCGTCACCGCCAATGACGTCAAATTCACCGCTGATTACTGCATGAACCCCGAAGGCGGCTGTGCGCAGCTGGCCAAATTCGAAGGCGTTTCCTCGGTTGATGTGGTCGACGACCAGACGGTCAAGGTTACCTTCTCCGAGCCGATGCCGAACCCCTACGGCCCCTTCATGGGCGGCCAGTCCCCGATCATTCAGGCGGCGCAGTTTGCCGATTGTACCGGCGCCAAGGCGCCCGAGTGTACCGAAGCGAACTTTAACCCCATCGGCACCGGCCCCTTCACCGTCACTGAGTTCCGCCCGAACGACGTGATCACCATGGCCGCGAACGAAAACTACCGCGACCCGAGCAAGCCCGCCTTTGCCTCGCTGACCTTCAAAGGTGGCGGCGACGCGACAGCTGCGGGCCGTGCCGTGATGGAAACCGGTGAGTTCGACTACGCCTGGAACCTGCAATTGGCCCCCGATGTCATCGCCAAGATGGCCGAAGGCGGCAAGGGCAAGCCGATGTCGGCTTTCGGCACGCTGGTTGAGCGTCTGGAACTGAACATGACAGACCCCTCCCCGGACCTGCCGGAAGGTGAGCGCGCCACAGCCAAGCACCCGCATCCGTTCCTCACCGATGAGAGCGTCCGCCGGGCACTGTCGATGGCGATTGACCGCGAACTGCTGGTCGAAGTCGGCTACGGCCAAGCGGGCCGCGCCACCTGTAACATGGTGCCCGCGCCAGAGCTTTACGCCTCCGACAACACCGACTGCCTGACCCAAGACATCGAAGGCGCCAAGGCGCTCTTGGACGAAGCGGGCTGGGTTGACAGCGATGGCGACGGCATCCGCGAAAAAGACGGCGTGAAGCTGGAAATCCTTTACCAGACCTCGACCAACGCCGTGCGTCAGGACTTCCAAGCGCTGATCAAGGATTGGTGGAGCCAGATCGGTGTTGAAACCGAATTGCGCAACATCGACGCTTCGGTCTTCTTTGGGGGCGACCCCGGTTCGACCGACACGTTCCAGCGTTTCTATGCAGACGTTGAAATGTACGCCAACAACTTCGATGGCACCGACCCGCAAAGCTATCTGGCTCAGCGGACCTGCGCCAAATTCCCAAGCCCGGAATCGCAGTGGCAGGGTGAGAACATCAACCGCTTTTGCGAAGAAGAGTATGACGCGATGGTGGCCGAGCTGGGCCGTACCGGCGAAATGGAAAAGCGTGGCGAACTGGCCAAAAAGCTGAACGACATGCTGACCAAAGACAGCTACTCGATCCTGCCGCTGGTTGACCGTGGTCGCGTTTCTGCTGCAGCCAACACCCTTGGTGGCGTTGTTCTGAACACATGGGACTCCGAGCTGTGGAATGCCGCCGATTGGTACCGCATGGAAGAGTGATCTAGGACGGAGGCGCGGCATGCTGCGCCTCCCTTCACCGACCTTTGGGGGGTGTGCGCCATCCGCACGCCCCCCTCTCGCCCCCACCCCCTCACAGACTGACCTACAAAGGCGACGCCCATGTTGACCTTCACCATCCGACGACTTCTTTTGTCGATCCCGACGCTTTTGTTTATCAGCCTGGTGATTTTCCTGCTGCTGCAACTCGCCCCCGGCGACCCGATGGCCCAGGTGCCGCTGACGGTCCCGCCCGAGGTGAAAGAGAAAATGCGCGAGGCGCTCGGCCTCGGCCAGCCGATCTATATCCAATATTGGAAATGGCTCGTGCAGGTCTTTTGGATCGAGCCGCAGGTCTTCATCGACTATCTCACCAACCGTTCTGCCCTGTTTAGCTGGCTGCCCGACACCAACCTTTCGGACGGCAAGCTGCGCGTGATCTCTTGGCAGACCCGTTCGCCTGTAATGGACATCGTGATCCAGCGCATGCCGCAGACCCTCTGGGTCGTGGGGCTGGCCTATATCGTGGGCATCGTTATCGCCATTCCGATCGGCATCTACTCGGCCTACCGTCACTACTCGGTCTTCGATCAGGCCGGGACGTTCATCACCATGATCGGCTTCTCGATCCCGCCCTTCTTTACCGGGCCTCTGCTGATTGTGATCTTCTCGGTCTCGCTGGGGTGGCTGCCGTCGATCTATGACACGACGCATGTCGTGAACGACTGGGAAAGCTTCAAGGTGCAGTTCTTTCAGATGATCATGCCGGTGATGGTGCTGGCGCTGCAAACCACGGCGCAGATCAGCCGCTACATGCGCGGTGCCATGCTCGACAACCTCAACCAAGACTACGTGCGCACCGCCCGCGCCAAGGGGCTGAAGGAGAGCGTTGTCGTCATGGTCCATGTGTTGCGCAACTCGATGATCCCGGTGGTCACCATCATCGCGCTTGGCATGCCCGCCATCTTTGGCGGCGCCATCATCACCGAGAACGTATTTAAGGTGAATGGCATCGGCCAGCTTCTGTTGACCGCGCTGCGCGCCAACGATTTGCCCATGGTGATGACCCTGACCTTTATCTTTGCGGTGTTGATCGTGCTGTTCAACCTGATCGCAGATATCCTCTACGGCCTGCTTGACCCAAGGATCCGTTATGACTGAGCAACCCATTCCCACCAGCCCGGTCGAAGCCGACCTCGAATTCATGAAAGCCCTGCAAGACAAGGGCCCGCAGAAACCGCCGCGCAGCCAATGGCGCGATGTCTGGGACCAGTTCCGCAAGCACAAGGGCGCGCTTTTCGGCGGCGGTTTCTTGATCTTCATCACGCTCGCGGTGATCTTTGGCCCCTATCTGTGGGACATCGACGCCAAGAAGCTCGACATTCGCAACAAGAATTGGCGGCCGATCTATACGCTGCTGTGGGACGGCGATGCCAAGGCAGGGTGGAGCCATCCTTTCGGCACCGATCAGTTGGGCCGCGACATCCTTGCGCAGATGCTTTTTGGCGGGCGCGTGTCGATGGCCGTGGGCTGGATGGCCATGGCGCTGGCGCTGATCATCGGCACGGCCGTCGGCGTGCTTTCTGGCTTTTTCAAGCGCATGGACTTCTGGTTGATGCGCTTCACCGATCTCATTCTCAGCCTGCCGATCCTGCCGCTGGTGCTTTTGGCGGTAACACTCTTCGGGCAACCGCTGCGCTCGCAGTTTGGGCCTGAGGGGGGCATGTTCATCCTCATCGTCTCGGTCATCAGCCTGACCTCTTGGATGCAGACGGCGCGGATCGTGCGGGGCGATATTCTGGCGCTGAAGGAACGTGAGTTCATCCTTGCCGCCCGCTCTATCGGCACCACGCCGGGCAAGATCATCCGCCGTCACCTGCTGCCTAACGTGATCTCGCCCATCATGGTCTCGGCCACCCTTGGCCTTGCCACGGCGATCATCACCGAAAGCGCGCTGAGCTTTCTGGGCGTCGGCTTTCCGTCGGACTTCCCCACATGGGGCAAGCAACTGGCCGACGCAGTGGACCGCATGCAGGAGTTTCCCGAGCGCGTGATGCTGCCCGGCATCGCCATCTCGCTGACCGTGCTGGCGGTGAACTACCTTGGCGATGGTCTGCGCGACGCGCTTGATCCGCGCATTCGCGGACGCTGAGCCAAATAAGGACCGACCGGCCCCCGCCCCGCGCGACGGGGGCCGGTTGTTTCGCGGCCCCTGACGCAGGGTGAACAGCGTCGCCCATTCTTCCATCAAAACAGAAATAATTTCGCTGACGCCGGAGGCCCCCACGTCAGCTTTCACTTGATTGTGACCCCCAGCCCCTCCAAATGGGAAATAATTCCGTTTTCGAGGGTTTTCGCGATGTTTGAGTCTTTCGGCTTTGAAGAGACGACAGCAAAAGAGGCGTCCGTTCTGCTGGCGGCGCTCATCGGGCTGGCGTTTGGCGTCTTGGCACAGCGCACGCGCTTTTGCTTTCGCCGCAGCCTCGTGGGCGAAGACCGGCGTCAAGCGCTCGGGGTCTGGCTCACCGCGCTGGCGCTGGCGGTGATCGGCACGCAGGCCGCCGTGGCCGCGGGTTGGATCAGTTTCGACGCGCATCGCTTTATGGCGTCTGAAGTGCCGTTTCTGGCGATTGCCATCGGCGGGTTGCTTTTCGGCGCGGGCATGGTCCTGACACGCGGCTGCATCTCGCGGCTGACGGTGCTAACCGGCGGCGGGAACCTCCGTGCTGCGTTGGTGGTGCTGGTCTTTGCCGTGGTGGCCCATGCGACGCTGAAAGGGGTGTTGGCACCGCTGCGCGTGGCGCTTGGGTCCGTGACCGTCGACATGGGCGACAGCGTGAGCCTTGCTGCCCTGCCCGGCGGTGCGCTGGTTTGGGGCGGTCTGATCGCCGTGGCGGCGCTGGCCTATGCGCTGCGCTCGGGCAACCGTCCGGGGCAACTGGTAATGGCCGGTTTGATCGGGCTTTTGGTGCCTGCCGCATGGGTCGGCACCGGGTATATCCTGCTGGATGAGTTCGATCCGATCGCGATGGAAAGCCTCAGTTTCACCTCACCTTCCGCCGACACCCTGTTTTGGACCATCGCCAGCAGTTCGATCCCCGCGGGCTTTGGCACCGGGCTTTTGGGCGGCGTGTTTGTCGGCGCGCTGGTCGCCAGCCTGATCGCGCGAGAGTTTCAGTGGCAGAGTTTTGACGCCCCGCGCCAAACCGGACGCTACCTGACCGGGGCGGCCATGATGGGCGTGGGCGGTGTGCTGGCCGGCGGCTGCACCTTGGGCGCAGGTCTGTCGGGTGTCCCCACGCTTTCCGTCGCGGCCATCGAGGCCATCGTGATGATCGCCTTGGGCGGGCTGGCCATGCAGGCGTTACTCAGCCGACCTTCCGCCGCAGGTGGCGCAGCGTCCACCACACGCCAAGCACAACCGGCACGGTGACCACGGCGGTCAGCAGCCCCTTGCTGACCTCCAGCGGCTCTGCCAGCGGGTAGAGCAGATAGCTGACCAGCGACACTGCGTAGTAGCTGATTGCCACCACAGACAGCCCCTCGACCGTATGCTGTAGCCTCAATTGCAAGTCGGCGCGGCGGTCCATGCTGGCAAGGATCGCTTGGTTCTGGGCCGAGCGTTCCACATCCACCCGCGTGCGCAGAAGGTCCGCGGCCCTCAGCGCGCGGGCTGCGATGGTCTGCAGCCGCGTCTCGGTAGATTTGACCGTGCGCATGGCGGGCGCATAGCGGCGCATCATGAATTCCCCAAACCCCTGCCGCCCCATGAAACGCGCCTCGCGCAGGGCAGAGATACGCTCATAGACAATCGCCTCATACGCGCCCGTTGCGGCAAAGCGATAGGCTGTCTCGGCGGTCAGCGCCTCAAGCGCCACCGATACGTCCAAGAGCGCGTGCAAAGTCTCCTCCGCCGCCGTGCCCGCACCGCTGCGCATGGCCTCCATGAGGGTCGAGAGTTGCCCATCCAGATCATTCAGCGCCGTTGCCATTTCTCGCGCCTGCATGAAGCCCAGCATCGACATCGCCTTATAGGTCTCAATCTCGCACAGCCGCTGCACGATCCGCCCAATCCGCCGCTGCCCGGTCGCCGCATCGGTAAAGAGTGCCAGCCGCAGATGGCCAGCGGGATCAATCCGAAAATCGCTAGCAACCACCGCTGCCCCGTCGAGCACCTCTGCCACGGCGAGGCTCTCGGGCACGAACCAGTCTTGCAGGTGACCCGCGATCTCTTCGTCCTCCTCTGGCTTCGGCAGGACCGCAAGCAGAGCCGAGGTGATCCGCTCCCCTTCTATGTCGGCCAGCCAATCATCGGGAAAGGCGGCGAAATCCGCAGCGGCGAAAGGCAGGCTTCGGCCAGTGGGGGCGATCACCGTATAGGTAACGAATTCGGTATGCTGCTCCCATTTCAGCGTAAAGCGGCCCATCTCGCCATAATAATGCGTGGCCGAAGCATCGGCGCGCGGCGCGCCGTAATGGGCCAGCAGCGCATTCAACTCGGCCTGCGGTGCGGCATCCGGCGACGGCTTCACCGCAAGAAAGGCGACCCGCGAGGGCGCGGCGAGCTGCGGAAACGGGCGTGCGTGCATTTCGCCAGTGAGGGCAAGGCGCTGCGGGTGGTCTTTGATCGGGGCCATGAGGGGTTCCGCTGCTGGAGAGAGTATCTTCCTCCAAGAATAGCGCCATCGCCGCCGATGAACAGAAGAAAAATACGCCTTTTCAAATACTTACTGCATACCGACGTATACCGCCCCTAGAAACGGCAAACGCCCCACCGTTTCCGGCGGGGCGTTTAAGATGTATAGGTCGGGAATTTTTTAAAAATTCCCGGTCGTTTTCTTTTAAAGAAAACGATCAGTCGATCAGCGGCAGCAGCTTGTCGAGGCTGGCTTTCGCATCACCGTAGAACATCCGCGTATTCTCTTTGAAGAACAGCGGGTTCTCGATGCCCGAATACCCAGTACCCTGCCCGCGCTTGGAGACGAAGACGGTTTTCGCCTTCCAGCATTCCAGCACCGGCATGCCAGCGATGGGGCTGTTGGGGTCTTCCTGCGCCGCAGGGTTCACGATGTCGTTGGAGCCAATGACAATCGCCACGTCGGTGTTGGGGAAATCATCGTTGATCTCATCCATCTCCATCACGATGTCATAGGGCACCTTGGCCTCGGCCAGCAGCACGTTCATGTGCCCGGGCAGACGGCCCGCCACTGGGTGGATGGCGAAACGGACGTTCTTGCCGCGGGCGCGCAGCTTCTTGACCAAATCGCTGACCGCGCCTTGAGCTTGCGCCACCGCCATGCCGTAGCCGGGGATGATGATGACACTGTCGGCCTCGTTGAGCGCCTGTGCGACACCGTCGGCCTCGATCGCCACCTGCTCGCCCTCGACTTCCATCGCCGGGCCAGAGGTGCCGCCAAAGCCGCCCAAGATCACGCTGACGAACGAACGGTTCATCGCTTTACACATGATGTAGCTCAGGATCGCACCGGAAGAACCGACCAAAGCACCGACCACGATCAACAGATCGTTGCCAAGCGAGAAGCCAATCGCCGCCGCGGCCCAGCCGGAGTAGCTGTTGAGCATCGACACAACCACCGGCATGTCAGCACCACCGATGCCCATGATCAGGTGATACCCGATAAATAGCGCCGCCAGCGTCATGATGAACAGCGGCAAGAAGCCCCCAGTGTTGAAGTACCAGATCAGGCAGAGCAGCGAGAGTGCTGCCGCAGCGGCGTTGAGCATGTGACCGCCCGGCAGTTTCGTCGCCGCCGAGCTGACGCGGCCCGCCAGTTTGCCATAGGCAATGACAGAGCCGGTAAAGGTCACGGCACCGATGAAGATGCCGAGCACCAGTTCGACCCGCAGGATCGCGATCTCGACACTGTCCTTCTTGGCCAGCAGCGCCGCGAAACCTTCGGTGGAGGCGCGCGCCACCTCGTCCATCGCCATTACGTTGCCCAGTTCGATATGGGCGTTATAGCCCACGAAGACCGCCGCGAGGCCCACAAGGCTGTGCATCGCCGCGACCAGTTCCGGCATCTGCGTCATCTGCACGCGGGTGGCCAATTGGTAGCCGATCGCGCCACCGGCGGCGATCAGGATCAGCGAGAGGAGCCAGAACCCCGCCCCCGGCCCGATCAGCGTGGCGACAACCGCCAGCGCCATACCGGCGATACCGTACCATACCGCGCGTTTCGCGCTTTCCTGACCTGACAGACCGCCCAAGCTAAGGATGAAGAGAACCGCTGCAACCACATAGGCCGCTGTCGTAAATCCGTATTCCATGATGCTCGCTCCTTCAGGATTTCTGGAACATGGCGAGCATGCGCCGTGTCACGAGGAAGCCGCCGAAAATGTTGATCCCACACATGAAGACCGACAGGGCAGCAAGAAGGATCACCAGCCACGAGCCAGAGCCGATCTGCATCAGCGCGCCCAAAATGATGATCGAGGAGATCGCGTTGGTCACCGCCATCAGCGGCGTATGCAGGCTGTGCGCCACGCCCCAGATGACTTGGAAACCGACGAAGACCGCCAGAACGAAGACGATGAAGTGCTGCATGAAGCTGGCGGGTGCGACGAGGCCGACACCGAGCAGCAGCGCCGCGCCTACGGCCAAGAGCGTGACTTGGTTCTTGGTCTGCGCTTTGAAAGCAGCCAATTCGTCAGCCCGTTTCTCTTCCGGGGTCTTTTCTTTAACCTTTTCCTTCTTCGGCGCGGCCGCGATGGCTGCGACCTTGGGCGGTGGCGGTGGGAAGGTCACTTCTTTTTCGTGGGTGATGGTCGCGCCCCGGATCACGTCATCTTCCATATCGTGGTTGATGACACCGTCTTTCTCGGGCGTCAGATCCGTCATCAGGTGGCGGATGTTGGTGGCGTAAAGTGTCGAAGCCTGCGTCGCCATGCGCGAGGGGAAATCGGTATAACCGATGATCGTGACACCGTTGTCGGTGACGATCTTCTCGTCCATCTTGGTGAGCTTGCAGTTGCCGCCCTTCTCTGCCGCGAGATCGACGATCACGGAGCCGGGCTTCATCGCCTGCACCATGTCCTCGGTCCAAAGCTCGGGTGCTTCGCGGTTGGGGATCAGCGCCGTGGTGATGACGATGTCCACATCAGGCGCCAATTCGCGGAACTTGGCCAATTGCGCTTCGCGGAATTCGGGCGAGGAAACAGAGGCATAACCGCCCGAAGCCGACCCATCGGCCTGTTCTTCTTCAAAGTCGAGATAGACAAACTCAGCGCCCATCGATTCGACCTGTTCGGCCACTTCGGGGCGCACGTCGAACGCGAGCGTGATGGCACCCAGCGAGGTCGATGTGCCGATGGCGGCAAGACCCGCAACACCCGCGCCGACGACCAGCACCTTGGCCGGGGGCACCTTGCCCGCCGCCGTGATCTGCCCGGTGAAGAAACGGCCAAAGTTGTTGCCCGCCTCAATGACCGCACGGTAGCCCGCGATATTGGCCATGGAGGACAGCGCGTCCATCTTCTGGGCACGGCTGATGCGCGGCACCATGTCCATCGCCATGACGGTCGCGCCTTTGGCGGCGGCGGCCTCCATCAGCTCTTTGTTGCCCGCAGGGTTGAACATGGAAATGAGCGTCTGGCCCGCGCGCAGGCGCTTGACCTCGGCGTCAGACGGCGGGCGCACCTTGGCAACCACATCGGCGGCCTTGTAGAGAGCAGCGGCGGTGTTCACCACCTCGACGCCTGCGCCCTCATATGCGGCATCGTCAAAGCCCGCAGCCGCACCGGCGCCGGTTTCGATGACGCATGTATGCCCAAGCTTTTGCAGTTGCAGCGCGCTGTCCGGCGTCATTGCGACCCGGTTCTCGCCCTCAAATATTTCTTTTGGTGTCCCGATCTTCAAACCAAGAGTCCCCCTTTGCTGGCCCGTCACGCCGCTTTGGCGCAACTTTGTTAGTCAGAGCGATAGCGCGCGCGCAGCAATAGTACAAGCAAACCGCTACGTGAAACGAAGCAAAATTGCTGCACTGCGACACCGAGAGAACGGTTTGCTGTTTTCGGAGCGGAGATAGAACAGCCGTTCTAGACCGCGCTAATGGCATGGCCCGAAGGCCATACCAAATTGCTGACCCAATGCGCGGGTATCAGAGACCGGGGATCAGCCGGGCCAGCCCGCGCTGGTCAAAGGTGGTCCCACGATCTGCACCAAAGGCGATCTCGCCGCCCAAGCCGACGAAGGGTTCCGAGACGTTCACGCCACCCGCTTCGGCCTTGGCCGAGCCGACCTCAAGGAACAGATTGGTGTTAACCGATACGTCGCGGTCAAGACGGATTGCGAACCGGGACAGATCGCCGGTGTCATCGTCGGCCATGTCATAAGAGCCTGTCAGGCCAAAGCCCTCCTGCATCTCATAGCGGGCTTTGATCCCGCCAAGCGTGGCATCGCCCAGATCGGTGTCGACATTGGCGATATAGCCCTCGAACTCCCATTCGCGGACTTCATAGCCAGCCTCGATCCCAAAGATATCGGCCTCATCGCCTTCGACGTCTTCAAAGGTGTAGAAAGCGCCGAAAGAGGTCGCGTCGTTCAGGTGATAGATGCCGTGCAGACCCAGCAGCGTGCTGTCGATATCGGTAAAGCCAAAATCATGATAGGCGGCATCGATTTGCAGGCTGAAATCGCGGCTGAACCCCAGTTCCATCGCGCCTTCGAGACCCCAGTGGTTAAAATCGGTGTCTTCGGCGAAGGCCGAATAAGACAGCCCGACCGACCCGCCGGTGACTTCGACGGCGCCTGCCGTTGTCGCGCCCAATGCAAAGGACGCGGCCAGCGCCAAAGAGGAAATTTGCGAAAAATTCATGATACTGCTCCAATACAAAACAAGGCCCTGTGATCAGGTTACCTGCTGCAACCTGTGAGGGAATGTTCGCGCGGTTGCAAGGGTGGCTGTGCCCGCCCAAGATAATTGTGTCTGCGCCGCCACTACCCTGCGCCACTCGCCTGTGCTGCCCTTCAAATAACGCCCCGTCATCCGAAGCTGCCTCTTGTCCTGTCGCCGCCAGCGCGCCACCATGCCCGCAAAGGGGAGGCATTATGACATTGCAAGACAAACACGCATTCATCACCGGCGGTGGCACCGGCATCGGGCTCGCCATCGCGCAGGATCTGGCGGCCAAGGGCGCGCGGGTCACCATCACCGGGCGGCGGCAGGAGGTGCTTGACGCGGTGTCGGGCAGTGGCATCACCGGCATGGCGATGGACGTCCGCGACGAGGCGCAGGTCATCGACACGATCGCCCGCGCGGTAGAGGCCAACGGGCCGGTGCAAATCTGCGTGGCAAACGCTGGCGTGGCCGAGGGGCGATCGCTGCATAAAACCGACCTCGATTTCTGGCGCGACATGATGGCGACCAATCTCGATGGCGCCTTTCTCACCATCCGCGAGAGCCTGAAATCCATGCGCCAGACCGATTGGGGCCGGGTGATCGCGGTGTCCTCCATGGCGGGGCTGCGCGGGCTGCCGGGGGCGGCCTGCTACTCGGCCTCGAAACACGGGATGATCGGGCTGATCCGCTCGCTCAGTGAGGATTACATGGGCCAGCCCTTTACCTTCAACGCCCTCTGCCCCGGCTATGTCGATACCGAGATCATCGCGCGCAACACGCAAGCGATCTCCAAACGCGCCGGGCTGTCCGAGGAAAAGGCCCGTGATGTCATGGTCAACGCCAACCGCCACAAACGCCTGATTGCCCCGTCTGAAGTGGCTGCGGCAGCGGCTTGGCTGGTTGGCGAAGGCTCGGAAAGCGTCAACGGCCAGTCGATCGAGATTGCAGGCGGGCAGATGTAGTAGGGTTAAGGGGAGTTTAACCAAGCTGCGCCAAACATGGGGCCATGAGAGACCGCATTTCATCCCATGGCCCGAACAGCTATTTCTTCACCCTGCGCCTTGCAAAGCGGGGCGATGATGCGCTGTTGCGGCATATCACGGCCCTGCGCCAAGCGATGCGTGAGACTTTGGCGCGCAGGCCGTTTCGGATTGATGCCATCGCGGTCCTACCGGATGTGATCCACACGGTTTGGACCCTGCCCCCGAATGATAATGACTACGGCAACCGCATCGGCATGTGGAAGGGGCGCTTTTCCAGACACCTCCCCCCAGCCCCGCATCGCAGTTTGCAGCAGATCAAACGGGGGGAGAAAGGGATATGGCAGCGGCGTTTTTGGGAGCATCGGATACGCGATCATGCGGATTTCGAGCGACACTGCGATCTGGTGCACCTCAGCCCGGTGCATGCAGGATATTGTCAGCGACCAGAGGGTTGGCCCTACAGTTCCTATTCCCGCGCCGGTTCTCGTGAGGTCCCGCCGCAGGATCGGAGGGCGGACCATCCGGCGGAGGAGGCGGTCTTGGACGATGATGTGACGCCGCTCAGTCACATGATGACACCCGCGCCCCCGAACCGCCTGCACAGTTGACTTTCTTGGCGGCAGATCACAGTGGCAGCCGGTATCGTGGCCCCATTTAAAATGGCCCGTTTTCAACAGGGGATTGGGGTCGTATCCTTGCCCGAAGCTCCGCGCGGCACCCCCACAAGAGAGCCTTCAACCCGGCAGCGCCCGCTATATGCGCGACCCGCGCTCACAGGGTGAGGGCCGCGCGCGCCGTGAAAACCCCGCGGCCCGCCGCCCCGCTCTATTGCGCGGCAGTCATCACCGGCAGCGCCGAACCATCCGCGGCCCAAGCCCGCACCGCGGCACCGAAATGTTCGAACAGAGGGCGCGAGACCGGGTCACTGGCCGCGTTCCACTCAGGATGCCATTGCACTGCGAGGGTAAAGCCCGGCGCGTCCTTGATGTAGATCGCCTCAGGCGTGCCGTCATCCGCGTGGCCGTCGATCACCACGCGCGGGCCGGGTTCCTTGATCCCCTGCCCGTGCAGCGTGTTGGTCAGCACCTTCGATGCCCCCATCACGTGATGGAAAACACCGCCTTCGGTAAAGCTCACGTCGTGGCGCAGCTCGAACTTCTCTTCGATGGTGCCGTCGGGGGGCATCCGGTGATTCATCCGCCCGGGCAGCTCGCGTATTTCGGGGTAGAGTGAGCCCCCCATGGCCACGTTGACCTCTTGAAAACCGCGGCACAGGCCAAGAAACGGCTGACCCCGCGCCACACAGGCGCGCACCAGCGCCAGCGCCACGGCATCGCGGGCGCGGTCAAAAGCACCATGGGCCTCTGTTTCGGGTTCACCGTATTCTTCGGGATGCACATTGGGGCGCCCGCCGGTCAGCAGGAAGCCATCGCAGACCTCCAGCAACTCCTCGACCGAGACAAAGCGCGGATCGCCCGGCACGATCAGCGGCAGGCAGCCCGACACCTCGGCAATCGCTTCGGTGTTCATCTGCCCGCCCGCGTGGACGGGGTATTGATCGTTCAGCAGGTAGGAATTGCCAATAATACCAACGACGGGTCGGGCCATGAGTTACCTCTTATTCACCATGGCCCGAACATAGGCGCTTCGCACCGCGGCCTCAACCTCGGCTCTGCGCCTTCAACTCCAAGCGCCGCGCGTGCAGCACCGGTTCGGTATAGCCCGAGGGCTGTTCGCGCCCCTTCAGCACCAGATCGCAAGCGGCCTGAAAGGCCACCCCGTCAAAGCCGGGCGCCATGGGACGATAGCTGGGATCGCCCTCGTTTTGACGATCCACCACGGCTGCCATTTTTTTAAGCGCAGCTTCGGCTTCTTCGCGGCTGATGACGCCGTGATGCAGCCAATTCGCCAGCGCTTGGGCCGAGATGCGGCAGGTGGCGCGGTCTTCCATCAGGCCCACGTCGTTGATGTCGGGCACTTTGGAGCAGCCGACCCCCTGATCGATCCAGCGGACGACATACCCCAAAATACCCTGCGCATTGTTCTCAATCTCGCGGGTGATTTCTTCGGTGCTGAGGTTGCGGCCTTCCAGTACCGGGATGGTCAACAGCGCGTCGAGCGTGCCGCGCGCGCCGCCCGCTTTGATCTCTTCTTGCCGCGCCAACACGTCAACCTTGTGGTAATGTGTGGCATGTAGCGTGGCCGCCGTGGGCGATGGCACCCATGCGCAATTCGCACCGGATTGGGGGTGGCCGATCTTGGCCTCCAGCATCTCGGCCATGCGGTCGGGCATGGCCCACATGCCCTTGCCGATCTGCGCCCGCCCCTGCAATCCGCAGGCAAGGCCTATGTCGACGTTGCGGTCTTCATAGGCGGCGATCCAAGCGCTGTTCTTCATCTCGCCCTTGGGCACCATCGGCCCGGCTTCCATGCTGGTGTGGATCTCATCCCCAGTCCGGTCAAGAAAACCGGTGTTGATAAAGGCCACACGATGTTTCGCGGCCCGGATACATTCGGCGAGGTTCGCGCTGGTGCGGCGCTCTTCGTCCATGATGCCCAGCTTCACGGTATATTGCGGCAGGCCGAGCGTCTTTTCCACATGGGTGAAAATCTCATCGGCAAAGGCCACTTCCTCGGGTCCATGCATCTTGGGTTTCACCACATAGACGCTGCCGGTGACCGAATTGCCGCCTTCGCGCTTAAGGTCGTGGATCGCGATCAATGTGGTGATCATGGCATCCATCAGCCCTTCGCCGATCTCATGCCCCGCGCGGTCGAGGACGGCAGGGTTGGTCATCAGATGACCGACATTGCGAACCAGCATCAAAGAGCGGCCCTTCAGCGTCACTTCACCGCCATCCGGCGCGGTATAGCTGCGATCATCCGCCATGCGGCGGGTGACGGTCTGGCCACCCTTTTCAAAGGTTTCTGCAAGATCGCCCTTCATCAGCCCCAGCCAATTGCCATAGGCCAGCACCTTGTCCTCGGCGTCCACCGCTGCGACGCTGTCTTCGCAGTCCATGATGGTCGACAGCGCGGATTCGATGACCACATCGGCGACGCTGGCGGGATCGTCTTTGCCAATCGCATGGTCCGGGTCGATCTTGATCTCAATATGCAGCCCGTTGTTGCGCAAGAGGATCGCATCTGGCGCTTCTGCCGCGCCCCGGTAGCCCGCAAACTGCGCTGGATCGGCCAAGCCGCAGGGGGCCGCGTCCTGAGACATTACACCTTCGAGATGCCCGTCCACAACGCGGTAGCCCGCCAAATCTGCGTGGCTGCCCGCAGAGAGCGGCACCGCGTCATCCAAGAAAGCTTTTGCCCGCGACACCACCCGCGCACCACGGTCGGCGTCATACCCCTTGCCCATCGGCAAATCACCCAGCGCATCGGTGCCGTAGAACGCATCATAAAGGCTCCCCCAGCGCGCATTGGCGGCGTTGAGCGCGAAACGAGCATTGGTGATTGGCACCACAAGCTGCGGCCCGGGCACCTGCGCAATCTCGGGGTCGACGTTCTGCGTTTCAATCTGAAAATCTGGCCCTTCGGGCAAGAGGTAACCAATCTCGCGCAGGAAGGCGGTATAGCTTTCCGCGTCATGCGGCTGACCCGCGCGGGTGCGGTGCCAGTCGTCGATTTGGGCTTGAAGCTCGGCACGTTTTTCGAGCAGCGCGCGGTTCTTTGGCCCAAGGTCATGCACGAGGTCCGACAGGCCCGCCCAGAAAACATCCGCTCCTACATCGGTGCCCGGCAGGGCCGATCCCTCAATGAACTCAACCAGTTCGGGGTCTACCTGCAAACCGTTTTTGTCAATTCTACCCGTCATTCTCTGCCCTCTCCCGCGCTGAATACCTTTGCGAAATGTCTAGCAGAAAGGCAAAGCGGCGCAAGCGCGTGAAGGACGGCGAGGCATGGCGTTATTTTACCGTTGGTTCTGGGGTGGCGATCACAGGCTCGGCGTCCGCCGGGCCGTCCACGGGCTGCACCTCTCCTTCTGGCGAGGGGTCGGTGGCCTGCAACACCGCGTAAACGATGCCAGCAATCATCAATAGCGCGCCCGCGATGATAGCGGTTTTGATATCGATCAAAGCGGGGCTATGACGTTTCTTCTGCGTTTCGGTATCGTTGTCGGGGGCGGACATGGATACACCTCATTGCTCGAAGTTGGGGCGGCTCGGCTTGCAGGCCGCCTTCTAGAGACATAACCTTTCCCAGACCAATTACGTTCCCCCGACTGGAGGCCCAATGCGCGACGCCACCCCCCAAACGATCTATCTCAGCGACTATCAGCCGTTCGGCTTCCTTGTGGATGAGGTGGCACTGACCTTTGAGCTTGATCCCCACAAGACGCGGGTCAAAAGCCGCATCGCTTTTCGCCCAAACCCTGCGGCGCAGACGGCGGAATTCTTCCTTCACGGAGAACAGCTCAAACTGATTTCCGCGCAGATTGATGGCAACCCCGTCTCCCCGAAGGTGACGGAGCGGGGTTTGACCTGCGATGTGCCAGACGGCCCATTTATCTGGGAAGCCGAGGTTGAGATTGATCCCAAGGGCAACACCGCCCTTGAAGGGCTTTATATGTCGGGTGGCATGTATTGCACCCAATGCGAGGCCGAAGGCTTTCGCAAGATCACCTATTATCCCGACCGCCCCGATGTGATGAGTGTCTTTACCGTCACCATCAACGGGCCGCATCCTGTCTTGCTGTCCAACGGCAACCCGGTGGCGCAGGGGCAGAACCACGCCGAATGGCACGACCCATGGCCCAAACCTGCGTATCTTTTCGCGCTGGTGGCGGGCGATTTGGTCGCCCATTCCGATCGCTTCACCACCATGTCGGGCCGCGAAGTCGATCTGAACCTCTATGTCCGTCCCGGCGATGAGGGCAAATGTGCCTTTGGGATGGAGGCGCTGAAGGCGTCGATGAAGTGGGACGAGAAGGTCTATGGCCGCGAATATGACCTCGATATTTTCAACATCGTCGCGGTGGATGACTTCAACATGGGCGCGATGGAGAACAAGGGGCTGAACATTTTCAACTCCGCCGCCGTGCTCGCCTCGCCCGAGACCTCTACGGATGACAATTTCGAGCGGATCGAGGCGATCATCGCCCATGAGTATTTCCACAATTGGACCGGCAACCGCATCACCTGCCGCGATTGGTTCCAGCTTTGCCTCAAGGAAGGGCTGACCGTCTACCGTGACAGCCAGTTCACCTCCGACATGCGGTCCCCAGCGGTGAAACGCATCAGCGATGTGATCGACCTGCGCGGGCGCCAGTTCGCCGAAGATCAAGGCCCGCTGGCCCATCCGGTACGGCCCGAAAGCTTTCAGGAAATTAACAACTTCTACACCGCCACCGTTTATGAGAAAGGCGCCGAGGTGATCGGCATGCTCAAGACATTGGTAGGCGATGACGCCTATGCCAAGGCACTGGACCTCTATTTCGAACGTCACGACGGCGATGCGGCAACGATCGAAGATTGGCTAAAGGTGTTCGAAGACACCACGGGCCGTGACCTTACCCAGTTCAAACGCTGGTATGCGCAGGCGGGCACGCCGCATCTGTCGGTGACAGAGGCATGGGACGCGGGCAAAGGCATCTTCACGCTGACCTTCACCCAACACACCCCGGCCAGCGCCGCCACGCCTGAGCCCAAGCCGCAGGTTCTGCCCATCACCGTGGGTTTGATCGGCGCGGACGGGGCCGAGGCGGCCCCCTCTCGCGTGCTGGAAATGACCGAAGCGGAGCAAAGCTTTGCCTTCGACGGGCTGGATGCGCGCCCGGTGGCCTCGGTGCTGCGGGGCTTCTCCGCTCCGGTAGTGCTGGATCAAGACCTCTCGAAAGAAGAGCGCCTGCTGCTGCTTGCCCATGACAACGATCCGTTCAACCGGTGGGAGGCCGGGCGCACCTTGGCGCGGCAATCCTTGCTGGCCACGATCACCGAAGACAGCGCGCCGGATGACGAATGGCTCGCAGCATTGCGGGCGGTGCTGGAGGATGAGGCGCTGGAGCCTGCCTACCGCGCGCTGATGCTGGGCCTGCCCAGCCATGCCGATTTGGCCAGCACCCTTCATGACGCGGGCAAGACCCCGGATCCGGCGGCGATCCATCAAGCGGTGGAAGCCACGCGCGATGCCATGGCCGAGCGTTTTGCCCCGCTGCTGAGCGAGCTTTACGATCGGCATAAGGTCGACGCTCCCTATCAACCCAATGCCGCGCAATCGGGCAAACGCGCACTGACCAATGCCGCCCTTGCCTTGCTGACCCGCGTGCAGGGGCCAGAGCGCGCGCAGGCGCAGTACGATCAGGCCGACAACATGACCCAGCAACTCAGCGCGCTGGCCGCATTGCTGCGCGCAGGCCATGGCGACAAAGCGTTGGAGGATTTCGAAGTCCAATGGCGCGATGACCGTTTGGTGATGGACAAATGGTTCGGGCTGCAAGTCAGCCAAGCCGCGCCGGAAGAGGCCGCCGAGGTGGCGCGCAAACTCACCCAGCACGCGGATTTCAATTGGAAGAACCCCAACCGCTTCCGCGCGGTCTTTGGCAGCCTTGCGATGCATCATGCGGGCTTCCACCATGAAAGCGGCAAGGGCTACGCGCTGCTGGCGGATTGGCTGATCAAGCTTGACCCGGTGAACCCGCAGACCACGGCGCGGATGTGTTCGGCCTTCCAGACATGGCGGTGCTATGACGCGACGCGGCAAGGGATGATCGAGACGCAACTGGACCGCATTCTCGCCAGCCCCGACCTCAGCCGGGACACGTCAGAGATGCTTAGCCGCATTCGCGGTGCCTGACGCGGCACCCCAGACAGAAAGCATGGCGGCCTATACCTACCGCCGCCATGCCCGCAGCCGGACGGCCCTGCTGGTGTTGCCCGCGATCTGGGCGGCCCTCGGCGCGGGGTGGCTCTGGCTTGATGCTTCGGGCTGGCTTGTGGGGCTGCTGGGGCTCTTCACCCTGCCTGCGCTTTGGGAGCTTTTTACCAATCCGAGCAGCGGCTTGACGCTAGACACCGACAATCTGTCATGGGAAACCGGCAAGCGTGACGCGAAAATTGCGCTGACGCAGATCGACCGCGTTCGGCTTGATACGCGGCTTGATATGTCGGTCCGCGCCACAGTCATTCTAAAGACGGGCCGCAAGATCAAACTGCCCTTCGAGGCCACCCCACCGCACCGCGCATTGGAAACCGCGCTACATGCGCGCGGCATCACCACAGAGCGGCACCACTTCACGCTGATCCAATGATTTACGGACGGCTGCGGGGCCGTGTCGCGTTCAACGGTTTGCAATAGGACTGCTGCCGAAGCCAGCGAGACATATCCGCCCGTTTGGACGCACTGCGCATCGGCCCCCAATCGGCCCCGACACCGCGCTTGCCATTTCCGGCAATCACCCCGTCCCGCGGCACCGTCGTCGCCATGATCCGCACGGCACAGCTGAGATTCGCCGCCCCGTTTTTAAGCGCATCACCGCTGCCAACGTTACACTTATAGCCGCGCGCCGTGCCCGGCAGGATCTGCAACAGCCCATACCACCGACCGCCCCCACCCACGGCCCAAGACCGATAGGTGCTTTCATGTTTCGCCAGCGTCGACATAAAGCCGACCCAAAAGGCGCGCCGCTGGCTCTCGGATGCCTCCGGATAGGCGGGGCACCATTCCTGCACATCCGCAGGCACCATATCCACCAAGGGCTTGCCATGCGACTTGAGCGCCGAAATAGCGGCCCGCGTCCAAAGCGAATGCCCCCGCATATGCTGCCAGCGCGTGCGCGGCAGATTGCCCGGACGCGCCGGCGGGCGCAGCGTTGTCGTGAACGGCGCGGTTTCAAGCGCCGGCGGTTCCTCGTCAGCCTCCACCGCATCGGGGAAAGACAAAGAGGTCGCGGCGGTCTGCACCACGTTATCCACCTCCACCACAGGGGCGGGCTGTTTGGGAAGCTCGGCCCAAAGCAATGTGGGGCTTGTGCAGAGCAGCAGGGCAATCATGGCAGGTCTCATGGCGCGCATAAGACCGCCCCAAAGCGCGGTTCGCAAGCATGACGGCCTTGCAAGATCGGCAGATTTCCTCTGATCGGGAAACAGCGCGCCGCCCAGATGCCAGATTGTGGCCTGTGGCTACGCTTTCATGCCCGCCCCCGCTGCAGAATTTTCCCGAAAGCTCCGCACCCCGGACACGGTTCCGCCCCATTGCCCGGTCAAACCTAAATCATCGACAAATAGCAGGCAGGACCGGCCCCAGATGAAGAAACTCTCGCATATGATCCCGTCCGCCTTGCAGGGGTTCTTTGGCAAACCCGCGCCCCAAGCGCCCGAGCTTGAACCGCTGGAAATGCCGCTGCTGCGCCGCCGTGCGCCGCGCGACGCCTTGCTGCGCATTTCCTGCCCCGACCCCACCGCCGAAGAGATGCAGCGCGACCGCCACCAATACCGCGCGCAATGGCTGGTGCGCCAAGAACGCTGGGATGAGATGGCAACCCTGCTGCATGACGCCGATATGCGCCGCGAAATGACACCGGGCGCCATGCCGGTGGCCGAACTGATGGCCTTTGGCGCGCGGGCGGATGTGATTCTTGCTGCCGAACATGCGCTCTATGACGGCAAACCGGCCAGCGACGCCCCGCTGATGGCCGGGATCGAAGCCTTGGAACATGTGCTCGCCGACCATGCCGAAAGCCCCGTGATCGCGGCCATCGTGGCCCAAGCGCATATGGACATCGGCTGGGCCTGGCGCGGGACGGGCTGGGACAGCGACGTGCCCGCCCGCAACCACGCGGCCTTTGTGGCGCATTTTGAACGCGCGGAGCAAATCCTCGCGGCATTCGACAAGGACACAGCCGCCTCGCCCCTGCTCGCGGCGACGCACTGTGCCCTATTGGGGGGAACCGGCGGTGACGCCCGCGCCGTGGCCGACCGCTACGCACGGCTCATCGACCTGAACCCCGCAAACCCGCGCCCCATGCGGGCCATGGGCAACCACCTTCTGCCGCGGTGGCATGGCTCATATGACCAATTGGAACTCGAGGCCCGTCGCACTGCCGCGCGGACCGAAGAGACATGGGGCGCGGGCGGCTATACATGGGTGCAATTCGACGCGATCAGCTGCGATGCGCGGGCCTGTGCCAATCTTGATGTGCCGTTTTTCATCGAAGGGCTGCGCGATATCCTCGCGCGTCGCCCCGATCCGCATACCGCCAACCTGCTGGCCGCCTATTGTGCCAGCGCCATCGGTCAGGCCACCCCGTCCGAAGATGCCGCAGGGGCCGTGCGCGCCGAGATCGCCGATTGCGCCCGCTGGATTGTACGGGACCATATGACGGAACTGCACCCGCTGCTCTGGGCTCATGCTGCACGCGGCTTCGACAACAACCTGCGCGTCCGCTCCGCCCGGCGCTTTGCCGCCTCGGGCCGGGATGAGGCGATGCGCATCATCACCGGCCTGTTCCAAGGCGAGATCGAAGCGGGCAAACGGGTCATTTTCACCGAAGGCCGCCGCCAGATTGCCATGCCGGGCTAGCCTGCCTCTTGAAGCGCGTGGTGCGCTCCAGTATGACCGGCCAAGTTCCAATTGACCGAAGGCGGCCGCGATGCTTGATCTGAGTTACGACACCCCGAAACCGCGCGTAATTGCCGGTGCCAAACATGACTGGGAACTGGTCATCGGGATGGAGGTGCACGCGCAGGTCGCGTCGAACGCGAAACTCTTCTCCGGCGCCTCGACCAAATTCGGCGCGGAGCCCAACAGCAACGTGGCCTTCGTCGATGCCGCGATGCCCGGCATGCTGCCGGTGATCAACGAATACTGCGTCGAACAGGCCGTACGCACCGGGCTGGGCCTCAAGGCCGAGATCAACCTGAAATCCGCTTTCGACCGCAAGAACTACTTCTACCCCGACTTGCCGCAGGGCTATCAGATCAGCCAGCTTTACGAGCCCATCGTCGGCGAAGGCGAAGTGCTGGTCGAGCTTGGCGACGGCACCGCCCGTCTGGTGCGGATCGAGCGCATCCACATGGAGCAGGACGCAGGCAAATCGATCCACGACATGGACCCGAATATGTCTTTCGTCGACCTGAACCGTACCGGCGTCTGTCTGATGGAAATCGTCTCGCGCCCCGACATTCGCGGCCCCGAAGAGGCCGCCGCCTACCTTGGCAAACTGCGCCAAATCCTGCGCTATCTCGGCACCTGCAACGGCGACATGCAGTCCGGCGCGATGCGTGCTGACGTGAACGTGTCGATCTGCCGCGTGGGCCAGTACGAGAAGTACCAAGAGACACAGGATTTCAGCCATCTGGGCACCCGCTGCGAGATCAAGAACATGAACTCCATGCGCTTTATCCAGCAGGCCATCGAAGTCGAAGCCAAACGCCAGATCGCGATTGTCGAAGCCGGTGGCGAAGTGGTGCAGGAAACGCGCCTTTTCGACCCAGACAAGCAAGAAACCCGCTCCATGCGCTCCAAAGAAGAGGCGCATGATTACCGCTATTTCCCCGACCCCGATCTGCTGCCGCTGGAGATCGAGCAGGCTTGGGTGGACGAGATTGCCGCAAACCTGCCGGAACTGCCGGACCAGAAGAAAGCGCGTTTCATCGGTGACTTTGGCCTGAGCGACTATGACGCTTCCGTGCTGACCGCCGATCTCGACAGCGCGGGCTACTTTGAGGCCGTGGCGCAGGGGCGCGATGGCAAGATGGCGGCGAACTGGGTGATCAACGAACTCTTCGGGCGTCTCAAGAAAGACGACAAGGGCATCACCGAAAGCCCGGTCACCCCGGCGCAGCTTGGCAGCATCGTCGATCTGATCGCGTCAGATGCGATTTCCGGCAAGATCGCCAAGGAAGTCTTTGAAATTACTTACACAACTGGCCGCGACCCGGCAGAGATCGTGGAGACTGAGGGCCTCAAGCAGGTCACAGACACCGGGGCGATTGAAACGGCAGTGGATGAAATCATCGCCGCCAACCCCGATCAGGTCGCCAAGGCGCAGCAGAACCCGAAACTTGCGGGTTGGTTCGTCGGTCAGGTGATGAAAGCCACGGGCGGCAAGGCCAACCCCAAGGCCGTCAACGAAATCGTGTCGCGCAAGCTCGCCCAGCAATGAGCGAGACCCCGGCCCCCTTCCGTTCGAGCGAGATGAAAGTTCTCCCCGAATGGATTGATTTCAATGGTCATTTGAACATGGCCTATTACAACGTCCTGTTCGATCAGGGCGTTGACCAAGCCTATGGCGACATTGGGCTGGGGCCGGAGTATCAACGCACGGGCTGCACCACCTATGTGGCCGAATTCCACGTCTGCTACTTGCGCGAATTGCATGAGGGTGACCGCGTCTACACCACCTTCCAATTGCTCGACCATGACGAGAAACGGTTTCACAGCTTTCAAGAGCTGTGGCACGTCGACGGTTGGCTCGCCGCCACCGCCGAAGGGTTAACGCTGCATGTGGACCAATCCGGCCCGCGTGTCGCCCCGATGCCGCAGCATATCCTGACACGTCTTGACGCGATGCGCCGCAGCCATGCCAAATTGCCCACACCGGCGCAGGCCGGTCGCAGCATCGGCATCCGCCGCAAATCCGCCTGAAACTCACCTGACGCGGCTCATGTCGCCAACCCAGCCGAGGCCCCTATGCGCTACGAATACAAGATCCTTCCCGCCCCCACCAAAGGGCAGAAAGCCAAAGGTCTGAAAGCCCCCGAAGCGCGCTTTGCCAATACGTTGGAAGAGTGCCTGAACGAACAGGCCGCCGAGGGCTGGGAGTACCAGCGGGCCGAGACATTGCCCTCGCAAGAACGCTCTGGCCTGACCTCGACCACCACCGAGTGGCGCAATGTGCTGGTGTTCCGCCGCTTGGCGAGCGCGAACAGCCAACCTGAGGACGGCGATCTGTTGCCCCCCGCCGCTGCAACGCCTGCATTGTCCGCCACGATTGAGGGCGACGAGACGGCGCTTCAGGCCGATGCGCCCGCCTCCATCACGCCCGACGATGACGCCCCTACAAAGGTGGAGCCCGCCAAAGAGGAACCCGCCAAGCTGGCAACGCCACCTGCGTTCCTCTCCGGCACCGCGACAGAGCAAGCGCCGGACGTTTCTTCGCCGGATAAATCCGACGAAGACGACGACAAGTCAAAGCCCTAAACGGGGGCCTTATTCGTCCAGATCCAGCGCCAGCGCATGAATGCGCCCCATCAGATCCGGCCCCAAGGCACTGTGCACCGCCCGGTGCCGCGCCAGCCGGTTCTGACCCTTGAAACGCTCTGAGCGGATGCGCACGTTGAAGTGGCTTTCGCCCCCCTCTTGAAACCCGGCGTGACCGCGATGGCTTTCGCTGTCATCCACCACATCCAATTCTCGCGGCGCAAAAGCGGCTTCCAGCCGGTCTGAAATCTCTTGTGTTGTCGACATGTTTTTTACCTCGGCCCCCTTCAATCCTGCGACGCAGGGTATATGGTGACCGGCCTGAGTCGGAAAGGTCTATCCACATGCCAAAAGCTGATCCCTTCGGATTCGACATGTCCGTGTCGTCCTCCAAAAAGAAAAACCCCCGCGGCCGCCGCGGCATGTCCGGTGCGTCGGAAACCTCGACCCGGATTTGCGACCATGAGGGCTGCGACGAGCCGGGCAAGTTCCGCGCGCCCAAGGCCCCCGATGTGCTGGATGATTACTTCTGGTTCTGCCAGCAACACGTTCGCGAATACAACGCGAAGTGGAGCTTCTTTGACGGCACCACCGAGGCCGAGTTGAACGCTCAGATGTCCAAGGACAAGGTCTGGGAACGCGCCACCAAGCCGCTCGGCGACCCCGAGCAGCGTGCATGGGCACGCCTTGGCATCGAAGACCCGCATCAGGTTTTGGGCAAGAACGCGACCCAGAACCCCGGCAAGGGCCAGCAAGCGGGCCGCCGCCTGCCCCCGACCGAGCGCCGCGCGATCGAGATTCTCGAAGCCAAGGACACATGGACCAAACCCGAGGTCCGCAAAGCCTACAAAGCGCTGATCAAAGTGCTGCACCCCGATATGAACGGCGGTGACCGCAGTCAGGAAGAGCAGTTGCAGCTTGTCGTCTGGGCATGGGACCAGATCAAGGGCAGCCGCAACTTCAAGGACTGATCCCACAACCGGACCAGCGGCCGGGTGCGGATAATGCCAGTTGCCCCTTCCCCTTGCGGATATGCACGATATGTTGCACCAGATACGCGCGCGGCCCCGACCGCGCGCCTAACGAAAAGGATGACGAGCGATGGCCGACGGTGCACTGGAACATGACATGAAACCCACCGAAGAACTCTCGGTGCGCGATGTCTTTGGCATCGACACCGATATGGTCGTCAAAGGATTCCCGCAGCGCACCAGCCGCGTGCCGGACATCGACAGCACCTATAAGTTTGATCCTGACACCACGTTGGCGATCCTCGCAGGGTTCACCCACAACCGCCGCGTCATGATCCAAGGCTACCACGGCACCGGCAAATCGACCCATATCGAACAGGTCGCCGCGCTGCTGAACTGGCCCACTGTGCGCGTCAACCTCGACAGTCACATCAGCCGGATCGACCTGATTGGCAAGGACGCGATCAAACTGCGCGACGGCAAGCAGGTCACCGAATTCCACGAAGGCATCCTGCCTTGGGCGCTGCGCAACCCGACCGCCATCGTCTTTGATGAATATGACGCAGGCCGCGCCGATGTGATGTTCGTGATCCAGCGCGTGCTGGAGCATGACGGCAAGCTGACCCTGATGGATCAGAACGAGATCATCACCCCGCACCCCTATTTCCGCCTCTTTGCCACGGCCAACACCGTGGGATTGGGTGATACCACCGGGCTTTATCACGGCACTCAGCAGATCAACCAAGCGCAGATGGACCGTTGGTCGCTCGTCGCCACGCTGAACTACCTCAGCATCGACGCCGAGACCGCCATCGTGCTGGCCAAGAACCCGCATTACAACACCGAGAAGGGCCGCAAGACCCTCAAGCAGATGGTGACTGTGGCGGACCTCACGCGGACCGCCTTCATGAACGGCGAACTGTCCACCGTGATGTCGCCCCGTACCGTGATCGCATGGGCCCAGAACGCTGAAATTTTCCGCAATGTCGGCTATGCTTTCCGGCTGTCATTCCTCAACAAATGCGATGAGTTGGAGCGCCAGACCGTGGCCGAGTTCTACCAGCGTCTGTTTGACGAGGAACTGCCCGAAAGCGCGGCCAGCCTCAGCTTGGGCTAAGCCGTTTACACCACCAACCAAGAATAAAGGGGCGCTGATATCAGCGCCCCTTTATCGTTCAGGCTGTGGCCCCGTACTTAGTTGACAGGTGCGGGCTCAGTGGTGACCGCGTTGGGGTCTTGCGGGGCAGCATTTTCAAGCGCCTGCTGCTCGGCTTCCATATCCTGCGCGGTTTTAAAGGCCTCTGCGGCTTCAAGGTCGGTCTTCGTGGCCGAGGATACCAGACGCAGCGTGCCGCTTTCGTCCGTCATGGTCGACAGGCTGTCCATTTTCACGGCAACCCATTTTTCACCCATGCCGAGGAAACCACCGACACCGATCACGACACCTTCGACGGTGCCATCAAGATTGACGATCAGGTCATCTACATCGCCGATCTTTTCACCTGCGTCGGAATAGACGTTGCTGCCAATCAGATCGTCGGCGAGGATCGTGTTCTCGCTTTGCATGGTGATCTGACCTTCAACCGGCTTTGCAGGCTCTTCTGCCGGCGCCTCGGCGGTTGTGTCAGCGGGGGCGACGGTGTCGCCCAAGGGCTCCGTTGCCGGGGCCTCTGCCGTGTCTTCGGTCATCGGCTCAGTCGTGGCCGGTGCTTCGGCAGTGTCGGTGGCGGCGTCCGTGTCGGGTGCCTCTGCGGTATCAGCCTCCATCTCGGCGTCAGCTTCAGGTGCTTCAGCCGTGTCGGCTTCCATCTCGGCTTCGCCTTCGGGCGCTTCAGCCGTGTCGGCTTCGGTTTCGGCCTCTACCGCATTATCGCTCGCTGTGGCTTCGCTGCTCTGTGTCGCCTCATCGGTCTGAGGCGCTTCGGCAGTGGCTTCGTCTGATGCGGGTTTTGTCGCATCCTGTGCGGTGGCGGCCAAAGGCGCGGCCCCCAAAACAGTGATCATAGCCAGACGGCTCGCATGTTGCATAAAATTGGTCATTTCCTTACTCCTACTTGCTGAGACGCGTTGCTGCCAGGGTTCAGAGAGGCACCGGTGCGTCGACTGCTGGGGAAATGCCGATCTGCGGGTGGGGGTTCCCGCTCAGCGGGTGCTATGGGCGGAAACTGGCGTATTGATTGCACGCGCCTGCCCCTTTGACCCTTCCGTGAAAACCTGCCAAACCTCATGTCGAAGCTGACAGAGGCATGGGCTCATGAAGAAATCCGACAACCCCGCTGACGCATTCAAAAAGGCCCTCGCAGAGGCCACCAAAGTGATGGCCGATGATGCCGAGCTGAACGTCAGCTACTCCGTTGATCCGTCAGGGCTTTCTGGTGACGCGATGCGCCTGCCGCAGGTCAGCCGACGGATGACCCGTGAGGAGGTTTTACTGGCCCGTGGCACCGCCGACGCCCTGGCGTTGAACCGCCGCTACCATGATGCCGCTACCCACGCCCGCTATGCCCCGCAGGGCGACATGGCGCGCGAACTCTATGAGGCGATGGAGACCGCCCGTTGCGAGGCCATGGGCGCGCGCGACATGCCCGGCACCGCGGGCAATATCGACGTCAAGATCAAGCACGAGGCCCTGCGCCGCGGCTACGATCAGGCGAAACAGGCAAGCGACGTGCCGCTTTCGGTCGCGGCGGGCTATATGGTGCGTCATATGGCGACCGGGCGCCCCCTGCCCGCAGGGGCCGAGAACGCCATGGAACTCTGGCGCGGCTTTATCGAAGATCAGGCGGGCGGCACCCTTGAGGGGATCGACGGCAGCCTTGCCGATCAGGCCGATTTCGCGCGGCTGGCGCGCAAGATGATCTCGGACCTTGGCTATGGCGATCAATTGGGTGACGACCCCGACAGCCAAGACGACGAGCAGGAGGATCAGGCCGAAGAGGGCTCCGAAGAGGAGCAAGACCCCGACAGCACTGGCCAAGACGATCAGGACGAGGAAGAGGCCGAAGGCACGCCCGAAAACTCTCAAGAGCAGCAGCAGGACGAAAGTCAGGCGCAGGTCTCGATGGATGACGAGGCGGATCAAGAATTGGGCGATGAGGCGGATATGCCCGAGGGCGACGCGCCCATGGACCCGCCGCCCCCGCCCCCTGTCTCTGATGCCGATCCTGAGTACCGCGTCTATCTCGGCGAGCATGACGAGGTGATCGGGGCCGAGGAATTGGCCGAACCGATCGAACTGGAACGTCTGCGCGCCTATTTGGATCAGCAGCTTGAGCCGCTGAAAGGCGCTGTGGGCCGTTTGGCCAACAAGTTACAACGCCGTCTGCAGGCGCAGCAGAACCGTTCGTGGGAGTTCGACCTCGAAGAAGGCACGCTGGACGCGGGCCGTCTGGCGCGGGTCGTGGCCAACCCCACCACGCCGCTCAGCTTCAAAGTTGAGAAGGACACCGAATTCCGCGACACGGTGGTGACGCTGCTGCTGGACAACTCCGGCTCTATGCGCGGGCGGCCCATCTCCATCGCCGCGATCTGTGCGGATGTGTTGGCACGGACCTTGGAGCGGTGCAACGTCAAGGTCGAGATCCTCGGCTTTACCACCCGCGCTTGGAAGGGCGGTCAGGCGCGTGAGGCGTGGCTGAACGACGGACGCCCTGCCCAGCCCGGACGGCTGAATGATCTGCGGCATATCATCTATAAATCCGCCGATGCCCCGTGGCGGCGGACCCGCGACCACCTTGGCCTGATGATGAAAGAGGGACTGCTGAAAGAGAACATCGACGGGGAAGCGCTGGAATGGGCGCACCGCCGCATGTTGGCACGGCATGAGGCGCGCAAGATCCTCATGGTGATTTCCGATGGGGCACCGGTGGATGACAGCACGCTTTCGGTGAACCCGGCCAACTATCTGGAGAAACATCTGCGCGACGTGATTGCGATGGTTGAAAAGCGCCGCGCGGTGGAGCTTTTGGCGATCGGCATCGGCCATGATGTGACGCGCTATTACGACCGCGCCGTGACGATCACGGATGTGGATCAACTGGCGGGGGCGATGACCGAACAGCTTGCCGCGCTCTTTGACAGCGACCCGCGGAAACGGGCGCGTGTCATGGGCATGCGTCGCGTGGGCTGAAGCTGCAGGATCGGTATTTGAAAAAGGATGAAGGAGGGGCGTGTGTTCCAGAGTTTCGAGGTCACCGCGCGTCCTGAGCAGGGGCCGCCACGGCTGGAAGCGCTGCGCGGGGAGTTGGTCCGGGCAGGGTTGGATGGATTTTTGGTGCCGCGCGCCGATGCGCATCAGGGGGAATATGTCGCCCTACGCGATGATCGTTTGGCGTGGCTGACGGGATTTACCGGATCAGCAGGCTTTTGTGCGGCACTGCAAGATGTGGCCGGGGTCTTTATCGACGGGCGCTACCGCACGCAGGTCAAGGCGCAGGTGGCGGAGGTCTTTACGCCTGTGCCTTGGCCCGAGGTGTCTTTGGCCGATTGGTTGAAGGACCAATTGCCTGAGGGCGGTGTGGTTGGTTTCGACCCGATGTTGCATACGCCCGGGCAGATGGACCTTTTGGTGGAAGCATTGGCGGGCTCTGGCATTGAGCTGCGACGCAGCGAAAATATGGTGGATCGGGTTTGGGAGAACCAGCCTGCGGCACCGATGGGCCAGGTGGCGGCCCACCCTGAGCGCTTTGCCGGGGAAAGCCATGCCGCCAAACGGCAACGTTTGGCGGCAGACCTGCGCGCGGCGGGGCAGAAGGCGGCGTTGATCACCCTTCCCGACAGCCACAACTGGTTGTTGAACATTCGCGGGCAGGACATTCCGCGCAATCCCGTGGCCCATGGCTTTGCCGTTTTGCATGACGACGCGCGGGTTGATCTGTTTATGGCGGCCGAGAAATTGGCGGATGTGGCGGACCATTTGGGGCCGGAGGTGGTGCAGCATGACCCCGCTGGCCTGCCTGATACCCTGCGCGCGTTGGAAGGGCCGGTGCGGCTTGATCGGCAGTCGGCGCCGGTGTTGTTCGCGGACCTGCTGGGGGACCGCGCGCAGGCGGGGGAAGACCCCTGCGCCCTGCCCAAGGCCTGCAAGAATGACGCTGAGATTGCAGGCGCGGCGGAGGCGCACCTGCGCGATGGCGCGGCGATGGCGGAGCTGCTCGCCTGGCTGGATGCGCAGCCCCCCGGCACGATCACAGAGACACAGGTGGTGCGGCAGTTGGAAGGTTTGCGCCGCCGGGATCCGTCCTTACGTGACATCAGCTTTGAGACGATCTCGGGCAGCGGGCCGCATGGGGCGATCATCCATTACCGGGTGAATGAGGAAACCGACAGCCTGCTGCAGGACGGACATCTTTTGGTGCTCGACAGTGGCGGTCAGTACCTTGACGGGACCACGGATATTACCCGCACCATTGCCATCGGCAGCCCCGATCAGGATGCCCGCAGCGCCTTTACGCGGGTGTTGTCGGGCATGATCGCCATGAGCCGTCTGCGGTGGCCGCGCGGGCTGGCCGGGCGGGATATCGAGATGCTCGGGCGTCTGCCGCTTTGGATGGCGGGGCAGGATTTCGATCATGGTCTGGGGCATGGCGTTGGCGCTTACTTGTCGGTGCATGAGGGGCCGCAGCGGCTGAGCCGGACGAGCCATGTGCCGCTGCTACCGGGTATGATCCTGAGCAACGAGCCGGGCTATTACCGCGAGGGGGCGTTCGGCATTCGCATTGAGAACCTTCTGGTGGTGCAGGAGGCCCCCGCCTTGCCCGGCGGTGACGCGCATCGCAAGATGCTCGATTGGCGCACCCTGACGCTCGTGCCGATTGACCGGCGATTGATCGATGTGGAGGCGCTTAGCCCCGAGGCGCGCGAATGGCTGAACGTTTATCACCGCGACGTTGCGGAAAAGATCGGGCCGCGGGTATCACCTGTTACAAAACTGTGGTTGGATGCGGCAACGGCGCCCCTATGAGCGTCCGATTTCAGTAAGCTAGGGGGGTACGGCATGTCCGACCATATTACGATTACTCCGGCCCAAGGCACATGGGTTGTTCGCGCTGGCGGGGCCGTGCTGGGCGAGACCACAGACGCGCTGGAGCTGCGCGAAGGGGACCACGCGCCGGTCATCTATTTCCCGCGCGGCGACATCGCGATGGCCTTCCTTGATGGCTCAGACAAGACCAGCCATTGCCCCTACAAGGGCGACGCCAGCTATTTCTCGGTCGTGACCAAGAGCCGTACCTTGCAAGATGCCGTCTGGTCTTATCAAGACCCGAAAGCCGATGTGGCCGAGATCAAAGGGTATCTGGCCTTCACGCCGATGGATGAAATCGCCATTGAGCGTATCTGATCCGGGATCAGGAATGCTCCTCTGCCGCGGTGGCGGCGAGGGCGCGATTATAGGCCTTCAGCGCATCGACGTGGAACAGCGCGCCCAGCAGTTCGGGCGGCGCATCGGCGCTGAGGGTGACCACCGGGATGAAGTTGGAATGGGTCTGGTCGAACAACGGCAAGGCGGCCTCTAGCGTGGCGCTGCCGTCGATATAGGTGCCCTTGTCGATCAAATCCCAACAGGCCTCCTCCGAGGCCGCGTCTTCGTCATCGGGGCGGCGCATGATCCGGCCCACCATGAACATGGATAGCAGATAGGCCTGCGGGCCTGCGGCCAGATGAATGCCGCGCCGCTCCATCTGGGTGAGGAAAAATGACCGGTCGACCAAACGGGAGGCCAGCGCGGTCGACATGCTGACGGCAACCATCACCGCCAGACCGGTTTGCCAGTCGCCCGTCATCTCGAAAACGATCAGCGTGGTGGAGATCGGCGCGCCCAGCACGGCGGCGGCCACCGCGCCCATCCCCGCCAGCGCATAGAGCGAGGAAGAGCCGGAGATCTCAGGGAAAACGCCGGTGGCGATCAAACCAAAGGCCAGCCCTGTGAGCGCGCCCACCATCAGCGAGGGCGAAAAGACACCGCCGCCCATCCGCCCCCCCAGAGTGATCGCGACGGCGGCGACTTTGAGAACCGCGAAGATGATCACCTCATGCAGTACCAGCTCGCCGACCAGCGCGCGGGAGGTCGTCTCATAGCCGACACCGATGATATGCGGAAACCAGAGCGCAATGATGCCAAGGATCGCCCCCGCCACCGCCGGGCGCAGCCAACGCGCCAGCCCGGTCCGGGCTTGCAGGTAGTTGCCAAAATCCTCGGCCCAAAAGATTGACCGCATCAGCACGACAGAGACCAGACCGCAGGTCAGCCCCAGCAACAGGAAGGCGGGCAGTTCGACGTAAAATTGCACATCCCCAAGGCTGGGCAAGACGAACTCGGTCAAGCCGCCGAACTCCAGCCGGTTGATCACCGTGCCCGCAGCCGAAGCGATGACGATAGGGGCGAAAGCATGGACCGCGAAATGCCGCAGCACGACTTCGAGCGTGAAAAGCGCGCCCGCGATGGGGGCGTTGAAGCTCGCGGAAACCGCCGCCGCCACCGCGCAGCCCAGAAGGTCACGCCCGGTGATCCCATCGGCCTTGATAAAGCGGCTGACCTTGGTCGAGATCACGGCGGCCAGATGCACCACCGGCCCTTCGCGGCCTGATGAGCCGCCCGTCGAGAGAGTGATAAGCGAGGCCAATGCCGAGGCCACCCCGGCGCGAGTTTCGACCCGACCGTCGTGCAGGGCGGCCCCGAGGATCACATCGCCCACGCTGCGGGCACGCCCGTCGCGGGTAAAGCGGTGCAGGATCAGCCCAACAAGTAGCCCGCCCAACGTGGGGATCAGCACCACCCAATACCATGGCAACCCGGCGAGAAAGCTGTGCAGAAATTGAACGTCGTCCGTGCCGTAAAGCGTGGCCTGTAACCAGTTGATCCCTTTGCGAAAGAACAAGGCCGCGAAGCCCGCCGCAATGCCCACCAACAACGCGATGAACCAAAAGGTGATCTTGCCCGGCCCCCGGGTGCGCAGCACCGTCCAGCCCTGCTTGCAGCCGCAGAGCGCCTGATGCAATTGTTGGGAAAAGAATGCGTTATCTTGCGGAGGCATGGGACTTGGACCAGTTGGACCCTTTCTGTCTAGGGCAAGCTGACCTTGGGTAAAACCGCCATTTAAGAAGTCGTCGCGCCCTGTTGCCCGTTAAGCAATGCCTCGGCTGCCGCGCGGGCGGCATCGGTGATGGTATCGCCCGCGAGCATCCGCGCGACTTCGTCCACCCGTTCTTCGGGGGCGAGTGCCGTGACCGTTGAGGTGGTCATGCCCTTGGCAACCGATTTGGCCACGCGCCAGTGATGCGCGCCCAATGCCGCGACCTGCGGCGAGTGGGTGACGACCAGCACTTGCCCTTCAGCCGCCAGCGCTTTCAGGCGGCGGCCTACGGCGTCTGCGGTGGCGCCCCCTACCCCGCGGTCGATCTCATCAAAGATCAGGGTCAGGCCCGATTGGCTTTGTGTCAGGCAGACTTTCAGCGCCAAGAGGAACCGGCTAAGTTCCCCGCCCGAGGCGATCTTGCCCAAAGGCCCGGCAGGCGCGCCGGGGTTGGTCGCCACGGTGAAGGACACTGCATCGCGCCCCTCGGGGCCTGCGGGCTCGTCGGTCAATTGGGTCTGGAACACCGCGCGCTCCATCTTGAGCGGGGCAAGTTCCGCCGCCACCGCCTTGTCGAGTTTGACCGCGGCCTTGCGGCGTTTCGTCGTCAGGGCTTCGGCGCGCTCATCGTAAAGCGCCTGCGCGTCGCGCACGGCTTTCTCCAACCCCACCTGCGCGGCCTCCCCCGCGTCGAGCGCATCGAGTTTGGCGCGTAGCGTGTCGGCGAAACCAGCCAATTCATCGGGCCGCACGTCATGTTTGCGCGCCAAGCCGCGGATCGCAAAGAGCCGCTCTTCGCAGGCTTCCAACTCATAGGGGTCGAATGACATGCCGTCGATCGCATCGGCCACGCCGGACATTGCTTCGTCCAGTTCAACCATGGCGCGGTTCAGCGCGGCGAGTGGCCCCTCTAGCGCGCCTTCGGCCTTGTCGGCGACGCCATCAAGCCAGCGCAGCGCGTCGCCCATGGCGGTTTCTGCCCCGCCTTGGCCCAACAACTCATAAGCGTTGACCACATCGCGGCGGATTTTTTCGGCGCCCTGCATCTGGCGGCGGCGGGTGTCGAGGGTGGCTTCCTCGCCCGCTTCGGGGGCGAGCTTGTCCAGTTCCGCCACCGCATGGCGCAGGAACTCTTCTTCGGCGGCGATGGCCTCGCGTTGGGCGGCAGCAGCGGCGGCCGCTTTCCGCGCCGCACCAAGGGCCGTCCAAGCCTCCCGCACCGCTGCAATCGCGCGGTCATTCCCGGCGTAATCGTCAAGGATGGCGCGGTGGCCGCGCGGGTTCAGCAAACCGCGATCGTCATGTTGGCCGTGCAGTTCCACCAATGTTTCAGACAGGCGCCGCAGCACCTCGCCCGAGCAGCGGCGGTCATTTACCCAAGCGGTCTTGCGCCCTTCGGAGGTGTTGATGCGGCGCAGGATCAATTCGTCCCCGGCAGGCAGACCTGCGTCTTCGAGCACCGCATGGGCCGGGTGGCCGGGCGGCAGGTCGAACCAAGCGGTCACTTCCCCCTGTGCTGCCCCCTGGCGTACCAGATCGGCGCGACCGCGCCAGCCCAGAACAAACCCAAGTGAATCCAACAAGATAGACTTGCCCGCGCCGGTCTCACCGGTGAGCACGTTCAGACCCGGTTGGAAGCCAAGCTCCAGCCGGTCGATGATCAGCATGTCCGAAATATCAAGTCCGCGCAGCATCTAGAACCGTCGGATGGGCAACCCCACCCCCCTTAAAGCCACTCGCCCTTGATGGTCTGGCGATAGGCTGCACCCAGCCAGTTGTCCTTGTAGAAGGCCGGCGCCAGGCCACGCCCGGTCAGCAGTTTGTAGCTGTCCTCATACCACTCAGAGCCACGGTAGTTGTGGCCAAGGATGGCCCCCGCCGTCTGCGCCTCATGGTTCAGACCCAGCGACAGATAGGCTTCGACCAAACGGTGGAGGGCTTCGGCGGTATGGGTCGTGGTCTGGAAATCCTCGACCACCACGCGGAAGCGATTGATCGCGGCAGTATGGTGATCGCGGCGCAGATAGTAGCGGCCAATCTCCATTTCCTTGCCCGCCAGATGGTCAAACGCGAGGTCGAATTTCAGGATCGCAGAGCGGGCATATTCGCTGTCGGGGTAGCCTTCGATCACGGCGCGCAGGGATTGCAGCGCTTGGAAAGTCAGCCCCTGATCGCGGCCCACTTCGTCGATCTGGTCATAATAGCTCAGCGCCAAGAGATACTGCGCATAGGCGGCATCATCTTCGGCGGGATAGAAATCAATGAATCGCTGCGCAGCCGAGCGGCTGTTGGGGTAGTCCTGATCCTTGTGATAGGCGAAAGCCTGCATGATCAGCGCGCGTTTCGCCCACTCGGAATAAGGATAAAGGCGCTCGATCTCGGCGAAATAAAACGCCGCCTCACCGGGGTTGTTGTTGGTCAACTCATATTCGCCGCGCGCAAAGATCTGCTCGGCTGAATAGGTCTCAAGCGGGATTTCCTGCGGGTTGAAAAAGCTGCCGTCCGATCGTCCGTCACCACCGCCGCAGGCCGCCAATGTCGCGACCAGAAGCACCGCACTGATCGTCCGCTTGCGCGATCCTGCTACCGTCATGCCCGCACCCCTTGCATCGTCCAACCCATGGTCTTTGACCCTCTTGCGCATGTGACTAGCACAATAATCTGCGTTGCAAAACGCCCATTCCACCCCCGCCCGCAGCCGGGTACGCGGTGGCGCATCGCTGGGTCAGGCATGTCACTTCGGCTTAGTGAATACAAGGCATTGGCAGGGCGTTCAATGGCACTTCGCCGCCTAAGCGCCCTGCGGTTCGAGGTGTTTTCGACCTGCTGCCAGATCAAGCAACCTGCGGGATTTCGCCCCAGATCAGCCCGGAGCCCGGCAACCGTGCCGTTTGCGCCGCGTCACAGGCCACCAGACGCACGGCATCCGGTGTGGCAAAGAGCGCGCGCAGCAGCGTGTTGGTCAGCGAATGGCCCGCACGTTTGCCTTCGTAATGGCCCAACAGCGGTGCACCCGCCAGCGCCAGATCGCCAAGCGCATCAAGCATCTTGTGGCGCACAGGCTCATCCGCGTGGCGCAAACCACCGGGGCTGACAACCGCATCGCCATCGAAAACCACTGCGTTCTCGCCCGCTTCACCGCCGAGCGCCAGACCATTGGCCTGCATCGCTTCGACATCGGCCTGACGGCAGAAGGTGCGGCTGTCGCAAAGTTCGCGTGCAAAAGAGCCGTTGTTCATGATCAGCGACTTGTGCTGTTGACCGATGGCCGCATCGGCGAAATCAATCTCAAAGTCGATCTGCAGCGTGTCCGCCGGAGAGATCGTGGCCGTTGCATCACCGTCTTGCACGCTCACGGTTTTGAGCACTTCAAACGCCATCACAGGGGCCGCAAGCTGACGCAAACCGCGCTGCATGATGCCGCGCACGAAAGGCAGGGAGGAGCCATCGAGGATCGGCACTTCGGGGCCGTCGATCTCAATCAAAAGGTTATGGATGCCACAGCCAGCAATGGCCGCCATCAGATGCTCAACGGTAGAGATCGACAGGCCAGTGGGGTTTTCCAACTTGGTGCAGAGCGGCGAGCGGTTCACCGCGTCCCAGCGGGCGGGGACCAGTCGGTCGCCCACGGCCACATCGCTGCGCGAGAACCAGATGCCATGGTGGGCGGAGGCCGGGCGCAGAGTCACCGTCGCAGGCTGACCGGAGTGCAGGCCTGTGCCAGAAAAACTTACTGCTGATTTGATCGTTGTCTGCACCGGGTCATCCTCAAGCTTCGAACATCTTCTTGTGTGTTGAACTCTGGATTAAGGCGCTGGTTCGTTCTGCTCAACTCAATCTTTGCAACGGTCTGAAACATGCCCGTAACATTTGGGCGCTAGCGTGCCGACCTTATTACAAAACCTTGTTATAAAACGAAAAAGGGCCGCCCTAAGGCGACCCTTTCGTCATCTATCGTGATCGGATCAGTTGGCCTGACGGCGCAGGAACGCGGGGATTTCAATGCGCTCTTGATCAGGATCGTTGCTTTCTTGCGGTTGCGGAGCGGCTGCAGAAGCGCGAGTCTGAACCGGCGGTTGCTGGCGCGCAGGGCGGGCCTGCGCTTCGCCTTCGGCGTGGCCGGTCATCCGGTTGATCAGAGAGTTGATGCCAAAGCGACCTTTATCGCCCTGCTCACCCTGCTGCTGCTGGGCCTGACGGTGCTGTTCGGGCGCTGCTTTTTGGGCGGCGGCGCGCAGGCGGGCCAGTGCTTCGGGGGACGGCGTGCCGGGTGTCGGGGCGCGCGGTGCAACAAAGGCTTCGGGCTCGGCCTCAATGGCTTCTTCCTGACGCGGCTCGAATGCGGCCACCTCGGGCTGATAGGCCGGGGCGGGCAGACCGTCGTCATCTTCGACAACGTTCTCTTCTTCATACTGATCCTGGACCGGCTGAAGGTCTTGGAACAAGGCGGCTTGCTCAACTTCCTGCTTCATTTCGGCAGCAACCGGCGCGGCGGCAGGCGCTTGCGCGGCAGAGACCGGCGCGACATCGTCAACCGACACGTTCTGACGCAGCGGCTGGCTCATGGAGCGGCGCGGGACCGGCATTTCGGTGTTCACATCGGTGGCGTCGATGCCGGTGGCGACAACGCTGACGCGCATCAGGCCACCAAGGCTTTCGTCCAGTGTGGAGCCGACGATGATGTTCGCCTCGGGGTCCACTTCTTCGCGGATGCGGTTCGCCGCTTCGTCGAGTTCGAACAGCGTGAGGTCGTGACCGCCGGTGATGTTGATGAGAACGCCCTTGGCACCGCGCAGGCTGATTTCGTCCAGCAGCGGGTTGGCGATGGCTTTCTCGGCGGCTTGGATGGCGCGATCTTCGCCCTCGGCCTCGCCTGTGCCCATCATCGCTTTGCCCATCTCGTCCATCACGGCGCGCACGTCGGCAAAGTCGAGGTTGATCAGGCCCGGACGGACCATCAGATCTGTCACGCCCTTCACACCTTGGTACAGCACATCATCGGCAAGCGAGAAGGCTTCGGTGAAGGTGGTCTTTTCGTTGGCCAGACGGAACAGGTTCTGGTTGGGAATGATGATCAGCGTGTCGACGACCTTTTGCAGCGTCTCAACACCGTCTTCGGCCTGACGCATGCGCTTGGCACCCTCAAACTGGAAAGGCTTGGTCACGACGCCAACGGTCAGCACGCCCAGCTCACGCGCGGCCTGCGCGATGATCGGTGCCGCACCCGTACCGGTGCCGCCGCCCATGCCTGCGGTGATGAAACACATATGCGCGCCAGCAAGGTGGTCGACGATCTGCTCAATGCTTTCTTCGGCAGCGGCGGCGCCAACGCTGGCACGGGCGCCCGCGCCCAGACCTTCGGTAACCTTGATGCCCAGCTGGACGCGGTTTTCGGCCTGCGCCTGCTGCAGCGCCTGAGCGTCGGTGTTCGCCACGACGAAATCAACACCATCAAGCTGCTTCTCGATCATGTTGTTGACCGCGTTGCCGCCTGCCCCACCAACACCAAAGACGGTGATACGGGGTTTCAGATCATCTTGTCCTGGCATTGAAAGGTTGAGTGTCATGTGCTGTCCGCCTGTCCAGTTATCCGCGTTCTGCGGGAGTTTTTCGACCAAATTTACCCGACCCTACCGGGCTAGGGCCGGATCGTCACCTAAAAAACATCGTTTTGACGCTAAATATGGGCAGAAACTTGCCAGTTTCCGCCTTATCTCGGGTGTCTCACCCGATATTGCGGTCACCAGTTGTCTCTAAACCATTTGACGGCGCGTTTGAGAGAGCGTGACGGATAGCGGTCGGCGGGGATGTCGAAATCCCACCATTCGTCTTGCGGATGCGCCGCAAAGAGCGCGAGGCCCACCGAGCTGGCAAAGCCCGGCCCTGTTGCGGCCTGTGGCAGCCCGTGCACCCGCAGCGGGCGGCCCAGACGGACCTGCTGGCCGAGTATCTTGCTGGCCAGCCCATCAAGCCCCGGTATCTGGCTGCCTGCGCCGGTAAGTACAATCTGTTGGCTTGGCAGATGGTCGAAACCGGCAGCATCCAGCCGAACGCGAACCTCTTCGAGGATCTCTTCGACGCGCGGGCGCATGATGCCGATCAATTCGGCCCGGCTGGCGGTGCGGCGGTCGTGTTCGTAATCGCCCGTTTCGCCGCCGATCTCGATCATGTCACGGTCGTCCATGCCGGTCGCATGCACGCCGCCGTAGAAGGTCTTGATCCGTTCGGCATTGGCCATCGGCACCTGCAGGCCCATGGAGATGTCAGAGGTGACGTGATCCCCGCCCATTCGCACGGTGTCGGCATAGATCATATGTTTCTTAATAAAGATCGACACGCCGGTTGTGCCGCCGCCAAAGTCGATACAGGCCGCGCCGAGTTCCTGCTCGTCCTCAACCAGCGCCGAGATGCCCGAGGCATAGGAGGATGACGCGATCCCGGCCAGTTCCAGATCACAGCGTTTGATACAATGCGCAAGATGCTGCACCGTGTCGGCATCGACGGTGAGCATGTGCATATCCACCGACAGGCTGTTGCCCAACTGCCCGCGCGGATCGGCCAGACCGCTGCGGTGATCCAGCGCAAAGTTCACCGGCTGAGCGTGCAGCACTTCGCGGCCCTCGCCGTACTCCGGCACGTCGCAGCCCGCCAGCACGCGCGCCACGTCTTGCTCCGAGACCGACTGCCCCTCCAGCTCCACCGAAGCGTCGAGGCCATAGCTGCGCGGCTCCCCGCCCGAGAAACAGGCGATAACGTGATCAACCCGGATGCCCGCCATCTTCTGCGCGGCCTGAAGTGCGGTGCGGATCGCGCGCTCTGTCTCGCCCATGGCGCAAATCTCACCAAAGCGCACACCGCGCGAGCGGGTGGTCGCCGCCCCGATGACCCGGAACCCCGATTGCCCGGCCAAAGAGCCGATGTCGCCATTCTCTCCGTCATGGGTAATGCCGTCAAACCGCAGCACCAGACAGGCGATCTTGGAACTGCCCACGTCCAAAATGGCCACCACCCCGCGCTGGATCGCCAATTTGCGCATGTGCCGCATCGAACGCTGACTGTCGTATAGGTCCATCATTTCGTTACTGTCCCGATTCCAATGGCCATCTTACTGGCCGGAAAGCTGCCTGATGTGCCACCATTCGCGGGTGGCATCTTCGTTCATTCTGAGGGTTGGTCTTGCCGCCAACCGCATGTCCACACGCGCCACGTCTCGCGTGAGGACTTCTTGTGCGCCTTCCAGCGCGATCACCCGTTCCAGCGCTTGCAACGCATTTTCTTCGGGCAACATGATCGTCTGTTCGCGGTCCAGCACCACGTCCCAGCGGCGCCCACCAACCCGGACCAAGCCGCGCAGACGGTCACCCAGTACGTTCGCCGCTGCGATTAGCTTGAGCGCCTCCGGCACCGCCTTGGCGGCCCCTGCCCCGGCGATCAGGGGCAGATCGGCATGATCGCGCCGCGCTTCGATCCGTGCCACATGCGCGCCGGTGTTGTCCACCAGCGCCAGCCCGATCTCACTGCGCCAGACCGCCACAGGCACGCGCGGGGTCACGTCGATTTGCAGCACGCCACCGGGGCGGATGCGGACATTGGCCTGTCTGACCCCATCGATATCGGTGATCTTTTCGCGGATCTGCGGCAGGTCGAGGTCGAAAGAGGAAAGCGGGAATTCCAGCGGCAGCGCGGTGCGAATTTCAGACGACAGCAGGTCGCTTGCGCCGTCGATGGCCATGAGCTTGACCATGAACTCCGGCCGCTCTTCAATGCTGGCGCGGACATCGGCGATGGCCTGCACCACGGTGCCGCGGCGCTCTTCGTCGGCCATATAGATCGTGCCTGCCAGCAGGCTTAACGTAAAAGGCAACCCGACGCGCAGGGCAAAGCGAAAGCCGGGCGTCAGCATCAGCCGCTGCATGCGCCACGACCACCGCGAGGGGGCGGGATCGGCTTTGCCAGCCTCCGGGCGGCGGCGGATCAGCGATCGCATGAAGCATCCTCCACCATCCAAGCGCAAAGCTCAGGGAATGAAATGCCGCAGGCGGCGGCCTGTTCGGGCGACAGCGAGGTGGCGGTCATGCCGGGCTGGGTGTTGGTCTCAAGCAGGATCAGCCCCGCAGGTCCACGCGCCTCGTCCCAGCGGAAATCGGTGCGGCTGATGCCCTTGCAGCCAAGCGCCACATGGGCGCGGCGGGCATAGTCGAAACACAGATCGGTGATCTCTTGCGGCAGATCGGCGGGCACCACATGGCGCGAGCCGCCGGGCTTGTATTTCGCGTCGTAATCATACCAGCCGGTGGTGATGATATCCGTCACGGCCAGCGCACGGTCGCCCATCACGGTGGTGGTCAGCTCACGCCCCGGCGCGAAGGTCTCGACCATCACCTCGGCAGGCATATCTTCCGAGAGTTGCGGCGGGCCGTTGTTTTCCTCGGCCACAAGGTAGACCCCGACCGAGGAGCCTTCGTTGTTGGGTTTGACCACATAGGGCGGCGCCATGACATGAGAGGCCATCACATCGGCCTTGGGCGCGATGATGCTTTCCAGCACCGGCAGCCCCGCATGGCGGAACACATCCTTGGAGCGCTGCTTGTCCATCGCGAGAGCCGAGGCGAGCACGCCGGAATGCGTATAAGGCAGTTTGAGCCACTCAAGCAGACCCTGCACACAGCCATCTTCGCCCCAACGGCCATGCAGGCAATTCAATACGGCATAGGGGCTGAGATCGGCCAGAACGGCTGGAAGATCGCGGTCGGCTTCGACCTCGATCACGTTATATCCGCCATGTTCCCGCAAGGCAGCGGCGCATGCACGCCCACTGGACAGGGACACCTCACGCTCGGCCGAGGGGCCACCCATCAATACCGCCACTGTCGGGGTCTGTCCGCTCGACTTACCCACCAAAGTGCCTCTTCGCCTCGGACCGTTTGCGGCCCCTATCATTGTTTTCTTTGCTTTGCCGTGACTTAGCTGATGCCCGACGGCTTAGCTTTGCGACACCGGATCACCCAATTTTTCACCGACGCGCTTAATTTCCCATTCTAGCCTTATACCGCTTGAAGCGTAAACCTTTTTTCGCACCTCTTCGCCCAATGACTCTAGATCATGGGCCGTGGCACTGCCGGTGTTGATGAGGAAATTGGAGTGTTTCGGGCTCATCTGTGCGCCCCCCACGGTGGCCCCACGCATCCCGGCGTCGTCGATCACCTTCCACGCCTTCAGGTCGTGCACATCGTCCGCCTTCCCGGTTGAGGAAAACCCCGCCGGATTGCGAAAGGTCGACCCGGCGCTGCGGTCCTTGGTCGGCTGGCTTTCGTCGCGTTTGGCAAGCTGCTGTTCCATCCGGGCGTGCAACTCCTCAGGCTCCCCTTTGGGCGGCGCAAAGGTTGCCCCGATCAGCACCGCACCGGGCGACAGATCGCTTTGACGGTAGCGGAAGTTGAGGTCATCTGCGGTCAGTGTCACCACCTCGCCCGCGCGGGTCACAGCCTTGGCCGAGACGAAATGATCCGCCGTGTAGCTGCCATAACAGCCCGCGTTCATGCGCAAAGCCCCGCCGATGCTGCCGGGAATGGTGCGCAAAAAGGTCAGGTCCAGCCCCGCATCCGCCGCCTTGCGCGCCACATGAGCATCCAGCGCCGCCGCCCCCGCAGTCACCTGATCCCCGTCGATCTCAATCCCGTTAAAGCCGCGGCCCAGCCGGATCACCACGGCCCGCAGGCCTCCGTCGCGCACGATCAGGTTGCTGCCCACGCCCATGGGGAAAACCGTGACCCCCTGCGGCAAGCGGCGCATGAAAAGGCACAGGTCCTCCACATCCGCGGGTTGGAACAGATAATCCGCAGGGCCGCCAACGCGGAGCCATGTCAGGTCGCTCAGGGCGCGATTTGGGGTCAGCCTGCCGCGCAGGTCGGGGATATTCAGCGTCATCATGGCGCCGGACTTAGCGCATTTAACAGGCGGGGCAAACCATCAAGACGACGGCGGATCGACGCGGCTCTCACGCCAGCGTTTCGCCACCCGCCCGGCCAGCCAGCCCAGACCGAAACCGCCCACAGCATAGAACAGCACCGAAAGCTGCGCCAATAGCGCATGAGGCTCAAACACCCGCGCATCCAGCCCGAAAACCATCCACGATGCGTTAAGCCCAAGGCCAACCGCCAGCACGATAAAGAACCACAGCACACGGCCGCGATAACCGGTCCAGAGACAGGCGATCATCCAGATTGCAAAGACGGTCAGCAGCGCCGCAAGTGTCGGCGTCAGGGTCATTCCGCAGGTCCTTTGACCCGCCCTGCCCCACGGCGCAGCCAGCGCGCGAAATAGACCACCGGCCAGCGCAGCACCGAACAGCCCCCCGCCAACACCAGCATGCCCAGCCATGGGCCGTGCTGCGCGGTGACGAAACCAACGATGGGGATGCCCACGGCGATCAGCAGATAGGCGCTGCGCCAGTGGAAATCTTTGCTGGGGGTCATGGCGAGGATATTGGCGATCACAAACCAGAAACAGGCGAGGATGAGAGACAGGCTCATTTCGGCAGCTCCGGTTTTTTACCCCGCAGCCGCGCCCAGAGGTAACGCAGTGGATTGCGGAACATCGACAGGAAAGCCATCAAGGCCAAGAGCGCAAAGGCCCATGAATGCGTCACACCGATGGCGACGATCAGCACCGGTGCGGCGATCAGCAAAACCACCCCCGGCAGGTATTGAGAGCGCAGCGGCAGCATGGCCACTGTCACGGCGGCGAAGACCCAAAGGATCGACAGCCACACGAGGGTCACGCAGCGGCTTCCTTGGCCGCGCGCAGCGCCTCGGGCAGGTCATTGGCCCATCCGCTGATCGTACCAGCCCCCAGGCAGACCACCATATCGCCCGGTCGCGCCTCGCGCCGGACCAATTGCGTCAGCGCCTCGGCATCCTCGACCGCATAGGCGTGGCGATGCCCGTGCTGGATCAGCCCGGCGACCAGCCCGTCGCGGTCGGCACCGGGGATCGGCTCTTCGCCCGCGGCATAGACATCGGCGATGCCCACCACATCGGCATCGTTGAAACAGGCGCAGAACTCGTCGAAGTGATGGCTCAGGCGCGAGTAGCGGTGCGGCTGGTGCACGGCAATCACCCGCCCCTTGCTGGCCTGCCGCGCGGCTTTGAGAACGGCGGTAATCTCAACCGGGTGGTGGCCATAGTCGTCGATGATGGTGACCCCGTCCACTTCGCCCACGCGGGTAAAGCGGCGGTTCACCCCGCCAAAGCTGCCCAAGGCCGCGCGGATCTCTTCCAGCTTCATCCCTAGGTGCCGCGCCACGGTCACCGCCGCCAGCGCGTTCGAGACATTGTGATCGCCCGGCATTGGCAGGGCGCAGTCTTCGATGACCATGCCTTCGGATTGTAGATGCACATCGAAATGCGCCACGCCGTCTTTGTAGTGCAGTCCCACCGCGCGCACATCGGCCTGCGCGTTGAACCCATAGGTCATGACGCGGCGGTCGGTCAGCTTGCCCACCAGCGACTGTACTTCAGGGTGATCGGTGCAACAGACCGCCAGTCCGTAGAAGGGGATGTTGGAGACGAAGTTCAAAAACCCCTGCCGCAGCGTGTCGAAGTCGCCCCAATGCTCCATATGCTCTGGGTCGATATTGGTGACGATGGCAATGGTTGCGGGCAGCCGGTTGAAGGTGCCGTCGCTCTCATCGGCTTCGACCACCATCCATTCGCCCTGTCCCATCCGCGCGTTGGAGCCATAGGCGTGGATGATCCCGCCGTTCACGACGGTCGGGTCGATGCCGCCCGCGACCAGCAGTTCGGCCACCAGCGTTGTGGTGGTAGTTTTGCCATGTGTTCCCGCAACGGCGATGTTGGATTTAAGCCGCATAAGCTCGGCCAGCATCTCGGCCCGGCGCACGACGGGCAGGCCCCGGCGGCGGGCCTCGTCCAATTCTGCATTGCCTGGTTTGATCGCCGAAGAGATCACGACCACGGCCGCCCCTTCGACATTTTCAGCCGCTTGGCCTTCGAAGATGCGCCCGCCCAACTCAGCCAGCCGCACGGTGATCTTAGTGGTCTTCAGGTCCGATCCCTGCACCTTGTAGCCGTGGTTCAGCAGAACTTCGGCGATGCCGGACATGCCAATGCCGCCGATGCCGACGAAATGGATCGGGCCGACATCGGTCGGCAGTTTGGTGGCGGCGGCGTTCATTGGGGGTTTTCCTCTTCTGCGGGGGCCAGCGTGCCTTGGGCGGCAAGCTGTTCGACCATATCTGCCAATGTCTCGGCCGCGTCGGGTTTGCCGACCGACAACGCGGCCCGCGCCATCTGTAACGCCCCATCGGGCATCTCAAGCACCGCGAGGATTTGGTCGGTCATGATTTCGGGGTTTGCCTTGCGTTCGGGCACCATGATCGCGGCCCCGGCATCAACCAGACCGCGGGCATTGGCGCTTTGATGGTCATCTGCCGCAGCGGCAAAGGGGATCAGGATCGACGGACGCCCGATCACCGACAGATCTGCCACGCTGGAGGCACCCGAGCGGCTGATCACCAGTTGCGCTTCGGACATGCGGCGCGGCACATCGTCAAAGAAGGGGCGCACATCGGCGCTGATGCCAGACTCGGCATAGTAATCCGCCACCCGCTGGCCGTCTTCGTCGCGGGCCTGATGGCTGACGCGGATGTTGCGGATCATGTTCATCGGCAGCGCGGCCAGCGCGGGCGGCACCACATCGGACAGGATGCGCGCGCCTTGGCTGCCGCCCATCACCAAGACTTCCATCGGGTAGTCACCGGGAGGGATATAGGCGGCCCCTGCGCGGTCAAGCACAGCCGCACGCACGGGATTGCCCACATGCCAGCCCTGCACGCCCTCGGGCAGTTTCGTGGGCCAGATGCCGCAGGCCACGGCGTGCACCCGCTTGGCAAAGATTTCGTTCACCCGGCCCAGAATGCCATTTTGCTCGTGGATCATGCGCGGCATCCGCAGCGCCCATGCAGCGCCAAGCGCGGGGATCGACGGATAGCCACCAAAGCCCACCACGACCGAAGGCCGGTCGCGCAGCATATTCAGCCCCGAACGGACCACACCAGCCGCGATGCGGAACGGCACCAGCGCCTTGGCCACCACGCCGCCCCGGGCGAAAGTGGCGCTGCTGATCTGGCTGATCTCAACCGCTTCGGGAAAGCCACCGGTATAGCGCGCGCCGCGAGCATCGGTGCTAAGCTTCACCCGCCAGCCGCGTTTCAGCATTACCTCGGCCAAAGCCTGCGCGGGAAACATATGCCCACCGGTCCCCCCGGCGGCGATGATCAGCAGTGGGGCGGCCATCAGCGGCGGCCCCGGCCCAGAATGTCGCTGATCTCACCCTGCGGGCGCGAGCGGGTAAAGGCGAGGAGCATGCCCACCGCAATGCCGCTGGCGATCACCGAAGAGCCACCATAGCTCACGAAGGGCAAGGTCATGCCCTTGGCGGGCAAAAGCCGCACTGCCACACCCATGTTAATCATCGCCTGTACTCCGAATGTGCAGGCCAGCCCGGTTCCGGCCAGCCGGATGAAGGGGTCACGCTCGCGCACCAACCGCAACAGCGAACGGACGACCACAACAGTATATAGGGCGATGATGCAGACGACCATGATAAGGCCGTATTCCTCGGCAGCGACGGCGATGATAAAATCGGTATGCGCGTCGGGCAGCGACCATTTCACCTCGCCCTCGCCCACGCCCACACCAAACAGCCCGCCTTCGCGGATGGCATTGGTGGCATAGCCAAGCTGGGTTGTCGGATCGACATCAACGCTGAGAAAGCCGTCGATACGCCGCGCGAAGTGTTCGGAGTTGGAGTAGGCGAAGGTCCCCGCCAGAACGACAAGCCCTGCCATGCCGACCAGCAGCACCATCGGCGCGCCGGCGACGAAATACATCACGCCCCAGCCAAAGAGCACAAGACAGGCCTGCCCAAAGTCGGGCTGCATCGCCAGCATGAGCACGATGGAGATACACAGCGCAAAAGACCAAGACTTACCCGGAGGGCCGTTGATCTCGGTTGCGGCGGCCATCATCCATGCGGCGGCCACCATGAAACCGGGTTTCAGAAATTCCGATGGCTGGAACGAGGCGAACCCCAGCGAATACCAGCGTGTCGCCCCCTTGCCAAAGTCGGTGCCGAAAAAGGGCAGCAGCGCCAACGCCACGAATGAAAGAACAAACCCCAGCACCGCCAAGCGCCGCACCAGCGTCGGCGACATCATCGAGGTCAGCAGCATCGCCACAAGCGCCAATCCGCCAAAGAACGCCTGCCGCTGCACATAGTGAAAGGCATCAAAGCCGTTTTTCGCCGCCAAGGGCGGTGAGGCGGCCAGCCCCAACAGCATGCCGACAGCAAACAGGATCAACACGCAGGACAACGCCCAGCGGTCGACCGTACGCCACCATTTTGGAAGGATCGGTTCACCATCCCGTACCGGGACCGCGCCATAGACCATCTCTGTCATGGGTATCTGCCTTAACTGCCTCAACGGCCCCTTTGCGGGGTCTCATCCGGGAAGAATAGCCCGAATTTCGACATGAAGCTAGTGCATTTCACCCCAGGGCAGTGGCTGGGGTCGGCGGGGCCGTGCGGGGCCCCGCCGCTAGGCGATCAGATCACCGTATCAGGCTGCTCATCAGGCCGCCTTGTGGGTGCCGCGCACCGGGTAGCCTTTGTCGCGAACGAACTTGAGGCCGTTCAACAGCCCCTCCAACTCGGGCCGCGCGAAGGGCGCGTTAGAGATGTCGACGATCTGCAGCTTGCCTTCGTCGTTGATGACAAAGGTGGCTGGTTCGGCGAAGGGCCGGTCGGTCTCCTGCGGGCTGCGCGGGTCGGAGATATAGAGGCCAAGCTCGGCCATTTGTTCGAGGCTCAGATCATAGCCGATGGGCAGGGTCAGGTTGTCTTCTTCGGCCATGGATTTGGCCTTTTCCTCGGGGTCGCCCGAAACGGCGATCACATCCACACCGACCTCATGAAACTGGCTTTGCAGCTTTTCCAACTGGGCGAGGTACTTTTTGCAGATCGGGCAGTGCAGCCCGCGGTAGACCACCACCAACTGCCAGTCGCGCCCCTCTTGCGGTTGGCCCAAGGTCAGCGTGCCCCCGCCGAGTTTGGCCACATCCATCTTCGGGAAATCTTGTTCTGCGGTCAATTTGGTCATCCTCTGCTCCTGTTACATTTGCGTCTGCTCCCCAACTATGACGCATCAGTGATCGGGCAACCGCTGTCACGTCTTCTTGACCGGGCCTGCGCATTCGGGCAGAGCGCGCCCATGCAAGTCGATACAGCCATCATCGGAGCCGGTGCCGCAGGCATGATGTGCGCCGCCCACGCGGGCGGGCGCGTGTTGGTGGTGGACCATGCCAAAGCGCCGGGCGAGAAGATCCGTATCTCGGGCGGTGGACGGTGCAATTTCACCAATATGTATTGTGAGCCGCAGGCGTTTCTCAGCCGGAACCCGCATTTCGCCAAATCCGCACTGGCGCGCTACACGCAATGGGATTTCATCGAACTTGTCGATCGCCACGGCATCGCGTGGCATGAGAAAACGCTGGGCCAACTCTTCTGCGATACCAGCGCGAAGGAGATCATCGCCATGCTGCGCGGGCTAATGCAAAAGGCCGGAGTCGATCTGCAATTGCAGAGCAGCGCCAGCAATCTTGCAAAGGCCGATGGCCACTTCACCTTCGACCTGCAAACGCCTGATCGGACTGTAAAAGTCACCGCACGTAACCTAGTAATCGCCACCGGCGGCAAGTCGATCCCCAAGATGGGCGCGACCGGCATCGCCTATGACATCGCGCGTCAGTTCGGCCTGAAGGTGACCGATACACGCGCCGGACTGGTGCCTTTCACCTTTGCCGAAGGGCGCTTTGCACCGCTGGCCGGTGTGGCGACCCCTGCGCGCATCACTGCCGGGGCCACTGGCTTTGACGAGGCGCTGCTGTTCACCCACCGTGGCCTCTCTGGCCCCGCGGTTTTGCAGGCGTCGTCCTATTGGCAAGAGGGCGAAGCGATCACGGTGAACCTTGCCCCCGAGGGCACTCTGTTGGACGCCCTGCGCGAGCAGAGGCAACTTGCGGGGCGGCGGAACTTTACCACCATCCTCGCGCAGCACCTGCCCTCGCGGTTGGTGGACTTTTTAGGCCAAGAGTTTGACCTCTCAGGCAACTTGGCGGATTGGTCCGACGCGCGGCTCATCGCCTTTGTGGAGGCGTTGCAGAACTGGCAATTGCACCCCGGCGGCACCGAAGGCTACCGCACGGCGGAAGTGACCCTAGGCGGTGTGGATACCGATGCGCTCTCGTCCAAGACCATGGCGGCGAAGGACGTGCCCGGCCTCTATTTCATCGGCGAAGCGGTGGACGTGACCGGCTGGCTCGGCGGGTATAATTTCCAGTGGGCGTGGTCGTCGGGCATGGCGGCGGCGCGGGCGATTGGCAGCTAGGCGCGCGGATTACTCCGAGAGTGCCTTTTGCACCTGCGCCACGAAATCCTCACCGCGCCGTTCGAAATTGTCATATTGATCGAAACTTGCCGCCGCCGGGGCGAGCAGGACGACATCGCCCTCTTCCGCCTCTGCCGCCGCCCGCGCCACGGCTTTCTCCATCGTGCCGCAGACTTCGGCTTCGGTCGTCAACTGCATGGCAAAATGGGCGGCCTCGCGGCCAATGACATAGGCCTTGCGTACCGCGCCTTGGGCCTCTGCCAACCCTTTCAGCCCGCCCTCTTTCTCCAACCCGCCGCAGATCCAGCGGATGTTGCGGAAAGCGGCCAGCGCCTTGGCTGCGCTGTCGACGTTGGTGGCTTTGCTGTCGTTGACATAGCGCACGCCATGCGCCTCGGCCACGGTCTGGCTGCGGTGCGGCAAGCCGCCGAAACTGTGAAACGCCGCCTCAATCACGCGCGGGGCGAGGCCAAGAGCGCGACAGGCGGCATAGGCCGCACAGGCGTTTTGATGGTTATGCGAACCCGGCAGCCCCTGAATGCTGCGCAGATCGATCGAACCGACCTGTTTGCCACGGCGGTATTCGCTCAAGAACCCTTTTTTGGCAAAGACCTGCCAGCCGGGGCCAGAGAGTTTGGTCTCCGCACTGATGCGGATCACCCGGTCATCGCTTGGTCCCTCGCTCATTTGCCCGGCGAGGAAACGGCCCTCGGCCTCGTCCACTCCGATCACCGCGCGGTCTGGCCCGCCTTCTGAGAACAGCCGACGTTTCGCCGCGTAGTAGCCGCCCATGCCCGCGTGGCGGTCCAGATGATCGGGGCTGAGATTGGTAAAGACCGCCACATCCGGCGTTAGCGCGCGGGCAAGTTCGGTCTGGTAGCTGCTGAGTTCCAGCACCACGACCTCGCCATCAACCGCAGGGTCGAGGTCCAAGACCCCGCGCCCGATGTTGCCCGCCAGTTGGCAGGGGCGCCCAACATGCTCCAGAATATGATGGATCAACGCCGAAGTGGTGGATTTGCCGTTCGAGCCGGTCACCGCCACGACGCGCGGTGCGACATCGTAGTGATCCCATGCCAGCGTGGCGAAGCTTTGGAAAAACAGGCCGATGTCATTGTCCACCGGCACGCCTGCGTCGAGAGCTGCGGCAACCACCGGGTTCGGCGCGGGGTAGAGGTGCGGAATGCCGGGGCTGACGATCAGCCGGGTGATCTTGTCGAGCGCGCCGGGGCTGTTGAGGTCAACACAGGCAAACCCCTCCCGCTCGGCCCGTGCGCGTGCTGCCGGATCATCGTCCCAACAGCTAACCTTGGCCCCGCCCGCCTGCAATGCGCGTGCCGCGCTCAGGCCAGAGCGGCCCAATCCCAGCACCGCCACGCGCGCGCCTTCCAAGCCCTGTACTGGAATCATCTGCAATCCCCTGATACCCGTTGACCCCAGAATGGGGGCATGATGCGCCTATCACAAGCCAGAGGCCGCCCTAGATGTCCAGCCCCGCGAAACCCGACCTTAACGATGTGTTGCCGCGCCTCAATGACATGATGCGCGAAGACGACCATTGGGGAGATGTGGCGGCTTATATTCCGCAACTCGCGAAGGTGGACCCGGCACAGTTCGGCATCGCGGTGGTGACGGCGGATGGCCCGTGCCATGTGGCGGGCGATACGCAGGTGCCCTTTTCGGTGCAGTCGATCACCAAGGTCTTCACGCTCGCCATCGCCCTTGGCCGGTCGGGCGATCAACTTTGGCACCGCGTGGGGCGCGAGCCTTCGGGGCGCGCGTTCAATTCCATCGTGCAGTTGGAGCAAGAACAGGGCCGCCCGCGTAATCCCTTCATCAACGCTGGCGCGATCGTCACCACGGATGAAGTCTTGGGCAACCGCGAACCGCGCGAAGCACTGGCCGAGATCATGCGCTTCGTGCGTGAGGCTGCGGGCACAGACGACATTCACATCAACGACACCGTCGCCGCATCAGAGACCGATTTCGGCCACCGCAATTTCGCGCTGGCGCATTTTCTAAAATCCTATGGCAACCTCATCAACGCGCCGGAGCGGACGCTCGGCACCTATTTCCACCACTGCGCGATGGAGATGACGGTAGAGCAACTTGCCATGGCGGGCCGCTTTCTGATCGAAGCGCCCGACGTGCCGCGCTTGGTCGCGCCGAGCCGCATCCGGCGGCTCAACGCGCTGATGCTGACCTGCGGACATTACGATGGGTCGGGCGATTTCGCCTACCGCGTCGGTCTGCCGGGCAAATCCGGCGTAGGCGGCGGCATTCTGGCCATTGTCCCGGGGCGGGCCAGCATCGCGGTCTGGTCACCGGGGTTGAACCGTTATGGCAACAGCCAAAAGGGCACCGAAGCACTGGCCCTTTTGGCGCGTCACATGGATTGGTCGATCTTCTAGGCGCTTAGCGCACCTTGAGCGTCGCCAGCCCCAAGAGGGCGAGGATCAGCGAGATGATCCAGAAGCGGATCACGATCTGCGGCTCGGCCCAGCCCTTTTTCTCGTAGTGGTGGTGGATTGGCGCCATCAGGAAGACCCGTTTGCCGGTGCGTTTGAAATAGAGCACCTGCACGATGACCGACAGCGCCTCGACCACGAAAAGCCCGCCGACGATCGCCAGCACCAACTCGTGTTTCGTGGCCACGGCAATCGCACCCAAAGCGCCGCCGAGTGCCAAGGAGCCGGTGTCGCCCATGAAGACGGCCGCTGGCGGCGCGTTGTACCACAAGAACCCGAGGCCGCCGCCGAAGAGACCGGCGGTGAAGATCAGGATTTCCCCGGTGCCCGGCACGTAATGCACATCAAGGTAATCGGTAAAATCGACCCGGCCCACGGCATAGGCAATGACGCCAAGCGCGCCAGCGGCAATCATCACCGGCATGATGGCCAAGCCATCCAGCCCGTCGGTAAGGTTCACCGCATTGGCCGAGCCGACGATGACGATGATCGCGAAGGGCACAAACAGCACGCCGAGGTTGATCAGCGTGTCTTTTAAGACCGGCAGCGCAAGTTGGTATTGCAACTCTGCCGGATGGTATTGCGCGGCCCAGTATCCAGCGATGCCCGCAATAAGAAAGCCCAGCAAAAGCCGCACCTTACCCGGTACCCCATCGGTGTTTTGCTTGCTGACCTTGGCGTGATCGTCGGCATAGCCGATGGCGGCAAAGCTCATCGTGACGAACAGCACCAGCCAGACGAAAGGATTGTCGAGCCGCGCCCAAAGCAGGGTCGAGGTCAACAAGGCCCCCACGATCAGCAGCCCGCCCATGGTGGGCGTACCGGCCTTGGCAAAATGCCCCTCGGGGCCGTCATTGCGGATCGGCTGGCCCTTGCCCTGCCGTTTGCGCAGCACTTCGATCAACGGTTTGCCGAAGAGGAAACCAAATACCAATGCCGTCAAAAACGCCCCGCCCGCGCGGAAAGTGATATAGCGAAACAGGTTAAAAAAATCGCCGCCATCCGACAGCAGCGTCAACCAATAGAGCATATATCGCGTCCTAACTCATCATGTGGGGTGAATCGCCGATCAGGCGGTCGGGACCGGATGGCCCATTTTGCGGATGGCGTCAACAATACCGCCCAGCTTCATCGAAAGCGACCCTTTGATCAGCACGACGTCGCCGGAATCGAGCCGTGCGCGGAGTCCTTGCAACATCTCTGCGGCGGTTTCCGTCCAATCGCCACGCTGGTGTTCGGGCAGGTTGTCGTAGAAGGCTTTCATCAACGGGCCGACGCAATGCACCACGTCGAGCGCGCGGGTGGCCTCCAGATCGGCCAGCCCCGCGTGCAACGCCAACGCCTCGGGGCCGAGTTCTTTCATATCGCCGACAAAGGCGATCCGCCGCCCCTTGCTGACGCGCCCGATGTCATGGGTCACTTCCGAGGCCGCCAGCACCTCTAGCGCCGCGGCCATGGAGGTCGGGTTAGCGTTATAGCTGTCGTCGATCAGCTCCAGCGCCAAATGGGTATCCACGGGGTCCAGTTGGATGCGCTCGCGCACCCCGCGTCCCGCATAGGGCGACCAGCGGCCCAGCGATTGCACCGCCAGCGCCCGATCCGCGCCAAGCGCCTCGGCCAGTGCCAGTGCGCCAAGCGCGTTCATCGCAAAATGCCGCCCCGGTGTGTCAATCTTGAAGATCAGCGGCGCGCCTTCGACCTCGGCTTGGGCCACGGTGGCATCGCCCTGCACTTTGACCTCGCCCAGCTTGTAGTGATGGCCCGCTTGACCAAAGGTGGTTTCGCGCAGGCCCCGTTCCAGCGCCTTGTCGAGCACGATATCGCTATGTTCATGGTCGGCGTTGATCACCGCCACGCCGCCCGGCTCCATGCCGTCAAATATGCTGGCCTTTTCCACCGCGATGGCGGCGACATCCTTGAAGGCTTCGAGGTGCACGGCGGCCACATTGGTGACCATCGCGGCGTCGGGCCGCGCCTGTTTGGCGAGCGGTGCAATCTCTCCGGGGTGGTTCATGCCAATTTCGATCACCGCATAATCGGTGTCGCGCGGCATCCGGGCCAGCGTCAGCGGCACGCCCCAGTGGTTGTTATAGCTGTCGACGCTGGCATGGGCGCGGCCCTGATCGCCAAAGATCGCCAGCAGCATTTCTTTGGTCGAGGTTTTCCCAACGCTGCCAGTCACCGCCGCCACCTTGGCCTGCGGACCAAGCCGGGCGCGCCCTGCCCGGCCAAGCGCTTCGAGCGCTGTTTGCACATCATCGACGATCAAAAGCGGCGCATCTTCCGCCACGCCTTCGGGAATATGGGTCACCAAAGCCGCTGCCGCGCCATTTTCAAGCGCTTGTGCCACGAATTCATGTCCGTCCCGCGCGGCCTTGAGGGCCACAAAGAGATCACCGGGCTGCAAGGTCCGCGTGTCAATCGACACACCGTTGCAGGCCCAATCGCCCTGCGCGTGCCCCCCCGTGGCTTCCGCCGCTTCTGTCGCTGTCCAAAGGCTCATGCCAATCTCCCGTCCAGTGCCGCCACGGCCACGCTGGCCTGTTCTACATCGTCAAAGGGCAGCACGTCGTCACCAACGGTCTGCCCGGTTTCATGGCCCTTGCCCGCGATCAACAGCGCGTCGCCCGGCTCCAAAGCATCGACGCCGCGCAGGATTGCCTCGGCGCGGTCGCCGACCTCCATCGCATCGGGCGCGCCGTCCAGTACAGCGGCGCGGATGCTGGCCGGGTCTTCGCTGCGCGGGTTGTCGTCGGTAACAATCACCATATCCGCATTCTCGGCCGCTGCCTGCCCCATCAAGGGGCGCTTGGCCCGGTCTCGGTCCCCGCCCGCGCCCACGATGGCAACGAGCCGTCCCATGACATGCGGGCGCATGGCGGCGAGTGCGGTGGCCACCGCATCGGGCGTATGGGCGTAGTCCACAAACACCGCCGCGCCATTGTCGCGGGTGGCGGCAAGCTGCATCCGGCCCCGCACGGTGGTGAGATGCGGCAGTGTGTCAAAAACCTCTTGCGGGTCGGCCCCGCAGGCGATGACCAGCCCGGCGGCCAGCAACACGTTATCGCCCTGAAAACCACCGATCAGATTAAGCCGCTTTTGATAGGTCTTGCCGCGCCAGCTAAAGCGCAAGTCTTGCCCGGTTGCGTCGAAACGCTGGCCCTGCAAATGCAGATCGCCCCCGTCCCGGCCCACGGTGATGACCTCACAGCCGCGCGCGCGGGCGATGGCGGCGATGTCGACGCCTTTTTCGTCGTCAATATTGACCACTGCGGTGCCGTCTTCGGGCAAGACGCGGGCGAAAAGCGCGGCCTTTGCGGCGAAATAGGCCTCGAATGTTTCGTGATAATCAAGGTGGTCTTGGGTGAAGTTGGTGAACCCCGCCGCCTTGAGCGTCACCCCGTCCAAACGGCGCTGGTCAAGCCCGTGGCTTGATGCCTCCATCGCCGCATGGGTGATGCCGTTCTGTGCGGCCTCGGCCAGCGTGCGGTGCAGGGTGATCGGCTCGGGCGTGGTATGCGCCAGCGGTGCGGCCCAAGCGCCCTCGACCCCAGTGGTGCCAAGGTTCACGGCAGGCAATCCCATCTCAACCCAAATCTGGCGCACAAAGGTCGAGACCGAGGTTTTTCCGTTGGTGCCAGTCACGGCAATCATCGTGGCGGGCTGGCCGCCGAACCACAGAGCCGCCGTCCGCGCCAGCGCTTCGCGCGGGGAGTCGGAGACCACCAGCGCCGCGTCAGAGCCCGCCAGTTCCTCGGCGGCGAGTTTCGCCCCTGCCGCGTCGGTCAGCACCGCCGCCGCGCCCATCCGCAGGGCGTATTGAATGAACTCTGCCCCATGCACGCGGCTGCCCGGCATGGCGGCGAAGAGCGTGCCTTCGCGGACCTCACGGCTGTCCACGGCGATCCCGGTGATCATGGGGTTGGCCCCCGCCCGCGCTGTCAGCCCGAGGGAGGAAAGGGGTACGGCCCGGTCGGTCATAGAGATGTCTTTTCAGTTGCTGCTGGTCAGCGTTAGCACAGCGTTGTTCACCGGTTCAACAGCGGGGCGCAGGCCCAGCAAAGGCGCGATGCGGCGGACCATCTCGGCGGCCACGGGCACGGCTGTCCAACCCGCCGTGCGGCGTGGTTTCGGCCCAGAGGTTTCCACCGGTTCGTCCAAGGTGACGATCAGCACATATTTGGGGTTATCGATGGGAAAGATGCTGGCGAAAGTGTTGATCACCTTGTCCTCATAATAGCCACCAGTTGGCTTGGGCTTGTCCGCCGTGCCAGTCTTGCCCGCGATCTGATAGCCGGGCACCTCGGCAAAGCTCGCCGTGCCATCGGTGACGACCTTGCGCAGCATATTGCGGGCCTGTGCTGCAGTCTCTTCCGACATGACGCGGGGGCCGAGCTGGGGGGCGGATTGTTTCAGCAGCGTGGGCTTCACCACGCGCCCGCCATTGGCGATGGCTGCATAGCCCGCGGCAAGGTGCATCGGCGTGCTCGACAGGCCGTGACCATAGGAGATCGTGACGCTCGACAATTCGGTCCAGCGGCTCGGCAACAGCGGCTTCCCGCCCGAGGCTTCGACGATCTCAAAGGGGGTTGGTTCAAAGAAACCAAGGCTTTTGAGGAACTCTTGCTGCCGCTCGATGCCGATTTCCAGCGCCATCCGGCCTGTGCCCCGGTTCGAGGAATGCACGATGATGTCGGCGACGCTCAGCTTGCCGTAGTTCTTGTTGCGGAATTCACCGATGCGGAAACCGCCAACCTTCATCGGGCCAGAGGTGTCGATGATCGTGTCGGCGTTGAACAGGCCCAACTCCACCGCCTGAGCTGCCGCAAAGATTTTGAAGGTCGAGCCGAGCTCGTAAACCCCCTGCACCGACCGGTTGAACAGCGGGCTGTCAGACGCATCCCCTTGGGTCAGCGGACGCGGGCGGTTGTTGGGGTCGAAATCAGGCAGCGACGCGACCGAGATCACCTCGCCAGTGTGCACATCCATTAGAATGCTCGTGGCACCCTTGGCGTTCATCAGCTTCATGCCGCCATAGAGCACCCGCTCAGATGCCGCCTGCACAGTCAGGTCGAGCGACAGCTCCAACGGTTTCGCGCCATTTGCCGGGTCGCGCAGGTAGTCGTCGAAATATTTCTCGGCCCCCGCGACGCCGATCACCTCGGCGGCGTGGACGCCTTCCTTGCCATAGCTCGCCCCGCCGAGCACATGTGCGGCCAGCGAACCGTTTGGATAAAGGCGCATGTCGCGCGGTGCGAACAGCAGCCCCGGATCGCCGATGTCATGCACGGCCTGCATTTGCTCAGGGCTAATTTTCTTTTTGATCCACAGGAACTTACGCTTGCCCGTGAAATCCTTGATCAGACGCTCTTCATTGAGGTCTGGAAAGATTTTGACCAACTTTTTGGCCGCCACTTCGGGGTCGATCAGATGGCGCGGCTGCGCGTAGAGCGCGTGGGTCTCAAAGTTCGTCGCCAGCAGGTTGCCGTTGCGGTCTGTGATGTCGGCGCGCGAGGCCGAGATCACGGCCCCCGGCGCGTGGCCGCGCGGCTCGGACGGCTCAGACATCGCCAAAAGACCCATGCGCCCGCCGATGACGGTGAAGGCACAAAGGAAACAGACGCCCAGCACCAAAAGCCGTCCCTCGGCACGCATCCGGGCCTTGTCGCGCATCTGCTCATGGCGGATGCGCTTGTTCTCACGCTCAATCGCGTCGGGGTTTTCGCCCTTTTCGCGGGCGTCGAGGATGCGGGCCAATGGGCGAAGCGGGGTGCGGATCATTCAAAGTCCTCCTCGGACTCATCCGCGCCTGTGAGCGCGTCGTAATTCATGGTCGAGACATCCACAGGATCGGTGATCGGCAGCAGTTCAGACGGCGGCTGCGGATAGGCGACCTGATCGACCTGACCGAATTGGCCGGGATGCAGTGGCAACAGGCCGAGGCGGTCAAAGTTCAGGTCGGCCAGATCGCGCAGCCGGTCAGGGCGGTTTTGGAACGCCCATTCGGCGCGCAGGACGGCCAGACGGGCATGGGTGGCGCGGATATTGGCATGTAGCCTGTCAGCATCGCTCAGCGCCTGCTGGGTCGCGTAATTCTCGCGGTATGCCCAGAAGGCCAGTCCAACCACGGCAATGGTGGTGAGGATATACATCACCGTGCGCATCTCTCAGATCCCCCTGACCATCGGCATGCCGATGGATTTCGCGTCAATCTCGCCACTGGGCGCATCGGTGCGCGTGGCGACCCGTAGCTTGGCCGAGCGGCTGCGCGGGTTTTCGTCCAATTCCTGCGCGTCAGGCCCGATAGCCTTGCGCGATTTCAGTTTAAACTGCGGGGCTTCCTGCTCCAGCGCGGGGGCGAAACGGTTGGCATTGCCCCCGGCCCCTGCCCGCGCGGTGAGGAAGCGTTTGACCATGCGGTCCTCGACCGAATGAAAGGTCACCACGGCCAGTTTCCCGCCCGGCTTTAGCGCGCGTTCAGCGGCCATAAGCCCCTGAAACAATTCGCCGTATTCATTGTTCACCGCGATGCGCAGCGCTTGGAAGCTGCGCGTCGCGGGATGGCTTTGACCGGGCTTGGAACGTGGCAAGCAGCCTTCGACCAGCTTGGCCAATTCTAACGTGGTGGTGATCGGCGTGTCTTCCCGTGCGCGGACAATCGCCTTGGCGATCCGGCGGGAGGCGCGTTCTTCACCATATTGAAACAGGATATTGGCGATGATCTCTTCTTCAGCCTCATTGACCAGATCGGCCGCCGAGGGGCCATCTTGGCTCATCCGCATGTCGAGCGGGCCGTCCTTCATAAAGGAGAACCCACGCTCGGCCTGATCAAGCTGCATCGAAGAAACGCCGAGATCCAGCACCACCCCATCAAGATCTTGGGCATATTCATCCATACACGAGAAGACGCCCTGCTGCATGGTGATGCGGTCGCCATAGTCGCTCGCCCATTCCGCTGCCATCTCGAACGCCAGAGGGTCACGGTCCACCGCGATCACACGCGCGGCGCCGGCTTCTAGAAAACCACGGGTGTAGCCGCCCGCGCCAAAGGTACCATCAAGCCAGACCCCTTCCACGGGCGCCACGGCGCTCAGGATAGGACGCAGCAGAACGGGGGTGTGAGGGGCGGAAGGGTTAGAGGCAGCAACCATTCCGTCAGACCTCCATATCACCATCAAGGAACGAGAGCGGGTCGACATCGTCGGGCAGCTCTTGCTGCCAGGATTCTTCCTCGGTCTCGTAGGTTTCGGGCTTCCAAATCTGGAAGGTGTCACCGGCAGCGATAAAGAACGCCTCGCCGTTGAGTTCAATTTTGTTGCGCAGCTTGGCAGGCAGCACCAAACGGCCTGTCTCATCTACCGTGGTCGGGAAAGACTGGCCGTGGAACAGACGCTGCAGCGCCTTACGCTGCATGGAGCCACGGGGCATGCGGTCGATCTTGGCGTCGACCTCTTCGATGGCTTCCATGGTATAGCATTCAAGGTAGTTGCGGCGCTGGTCGCCATAAACAATGACCAATTCGGGATTGTCGCCGCTTTTCCAGTTTGGGTCGCCAGCCTCCAACACACGCCGAAAAGAGGCTGGGATAGACACCCGCCCCTTCGTATCGACCTTGTGGTGGCTTTCGCCTCTGAACCTGCGGCTCACGTTCTGTCCCTGCCTCTTGCGCCTTTGCGCTTAATTCGTTTTTTCGTCTTTCTGCCCTGCCCCGGAAATGGAAACGGCGGGTTGATCTGCTGCCACTGATCAACCCGCCGCCCACGTCCCGCAGCTTGGCGGGGGAAGTCCGACTGCGCGCGCCACCTGGGGGGATGTCTGCTCGCTCGCGCGCCGGATCTCTTTGGTCTGATGAAAGCGAGGTGCCTGTATGAAACCTGCTAGGTTTTGATTATTTTTGGGGTCGTTTGCTGCCCCGTGTCCCGTTCTCATCCGATGCACCAGGGATGCCATGGGAATTGATGGGCGTCTACATATTTTTTAGAAATATGCCCAATATTTTGTTTTGCACAGGCTGTGGGAACAACATCTGGTATAACTTTTTGAGCGGAAAATGGCTTAATTTGAGATCCTTTAGACCTCAAACACAATATCTTGTTAATGAATTGCGGGCTGCACAATATCCCACAGTTTCCCACTAAAATTTGCGCACATAGTTATCCACAGGGCGTGTTCGTTGCCTGTTCCGCAGAACGCCAACCGAACCCTAAGAATGCACGCCAAGTCCCATGCCCGCGAATCGGCAGAACCCGCCAATAGCGCAAGGCGTGCCCATAATTTCCCAGACTTCCCATGCATTCCCGCGACTTTTCCCATTACGTCCCAGCCACCCATGCTTTACCAAGCCCACGCCTCCCTTAACCGACTGGATCTTGCCCTTTCGGCCCACCCACGCCATGTAGTGCCGCAAAATGATGGAGTGCATCATGATCCAAGCCACGGCTCTATTCACCCACGCGCTGAACATGCTGTTTTACGCGCCCTCCACCACGCTGCGGGTGATCCTGCCCGCGGTGCTTTGGGTGATGGGCGCTGCCGCCGTGGCGGGTGTGCTGGCCGGAGATGCGCTTGGAGCGATGGATCAGGTGATCGACAACGCCGCGCCGCCGCCCACGGATCAACTCTTGATCCTGATTGCCTGCGGGCTGGCCGGCATCCTTGGATATGCGCTGATGGCCATTCTCTGGCACCGCTATGTATTGCTTGGCCATGGCGGGACCGACCTGCGCCCCGGCGCGCGCCTGTTCGGGGCCTATGTCTGGCGGGCCATCGTTCTGGGCTTCGTCCAGTTTCTTGCGGCCCTTCCCATAGGCCTCGCCATGCTGCTTTTGGGCGGGCTGACCGGGTCGAGCCCCGCGGCGCTGCTCTTGATCGGACTGGTGGCGGGCGTGGCCTTCCTATGGCTGGCCCTGCGGCTCAGCCTGGTATTGCCCGCCGCCGCCTTAGGGCACGTTATGTCAGTACGCGAAAGCTGGCGCGCGACGGAACCGCTGGCAGGCACGCTCTGGGCGCTGGCCGTATTGCTGGCAGTGGTGAATACGTTGTTGGGCGTGATCGCAAGCATACTGCCGCCCGCCGACCCCGGCCTGCGCCTGATGCTGGATTCAGCGATCTACCTTATAGAGGGGCTGGTTTTCGTCTCGATGCTGACAACGCTCTATGGTCATCTGGTCGAAGGGCGCGAGCTGGGGTAGCCGCCCGCGCCACCCCATTTCAGGCCATACCGCCGTCGATCAGACCCCGCGCAAGACGCGCATAGGCGTCGGCCATCGGCCCTTCGCCCGCGGCGATCGGCGTGCCGTGGTCCCCCGCCAGACGGGTGTCCAGATCAATCGGCAGGCTGCCCAGCAGCGGCACCCCCATCTTGTCGGCCTCCGCCGCGACGCCGCCATGACCAAAGATTTCATGCTGAGAACCGCAATCGGGGCAGACGAATGTCGACATATTCTCGATCAGGCCCAGCACGGGGGTCTTCAGCGTCGCGAACATGTCCAGCGCCTTGCGCGCGTCGATAAGGGCCACATCCTGCGGTGTGCTGACCACGATCGCGCCCGACAGCTCGGACTTGGTGCAGAGCGTCAGCTGCACGTCACCCGTACCGGGCGGCAGATCGACAAGCAGCACGTCCAGCTCGCCCCATTCTACCTGCCCCAGCATCTGCTGCAGCGCGCCCATCAGCATCGGCCCGCGCCAGACCACGGCCTTGCCCTCTTCCAACATGAAACCAATCGACATCATGGTCACGCCATGGGCCTGCAGCGGAATGATCGTTTTGCCGTCGGGGCTGGCAGGGCGTTTATTCACCCCCATCATGCGCGGCTGGCTGGGACCGTATATATCTGCGTCAAGCAGACCCACCTTGCGCCCCGCCCGCGCCAGCGCCACCGCGAGGTTGGAACTGACGGTTGATTTCCCGACCCCACCCTTGCCCGAGCCGATGGCAAGGATGCGCTTCACGCCACTGGGCTTCATCGGCCCCTCTTGCGGTTTGGGGTGCCCACCAATCTTGAGACTGGGCGCTTTCGGGGCGGGGCCATGGGCGGTCAGGGCAACCGATACATCACCTACCCCGGGCAAATCGCGCACCACCTGCTCTGCGGCGTCACGCAGGGGGGCCATCTGGCGCGCGACATCGGCGTTGGGCGCTTCGATGACGAATCGCACTTTATCGCCTTCGACGACCAGCGCGCGGACCAGATCATGGGACAGCAGGCTTTTCCCGTCGGGCAGTTGCACCCGCGCCAGCGCCGCTTCGACTTCTGCTTTGGTCACAGACATGCGCAAATTCTCCTCTATTACGGCTTCTGAAATGGCAGGTTCTGCGCCAAGCGCAAGGGGACGGCCATTTTTGCATAGGGATGAGGCGGAATGCCCAAGGATTACGCAGGGGCACCATGTTTTCGCCGCATAGCAGCATTGCAAAAAGAAATATTGTGCACTCGCAGCAATTAGCGCTAACTTAGGTTCATAGGCAGGGCCAAGCGCCCCGCTTTCGGAAAGACCAGACACATTCATCCTCCTCCCGAATGTGTCTGATTTGACCAAGACTTGGATGCATCCCTCCTCCTCCCGGATGCAGCTGAGTTTGGAAAGACCAGACGCCTCCATCCTCCTCCCGGATGTGTCTGTAATTGGCGGCGACATCTACCTCCTCCCAGATGTCGTCGCCCCCTTTCCCCACTTCACCCCCATATGACAGTTTTATGACGTTGCGCCGTTTCGCCGCAGCATCAAAACCGTTTCTAATCAATAAGTTGCGCCAATCCAAACCTATGCGATTTCTGCATAGCGGCATTGACTTTATGCCCGTTGTGCAAATGCAGAAAGAGCGTAAATAGCACGCAACGAGATGATTAACCGATGAAAAAAGAGGCGCCGAAATGGCTTACATGAACACAACAACCGCAAACACAACTTCCGTCTTCGCCCGTATCGGCGGCGCATTCGAAGCACTGGCAACCCGCTACAAACAGCACCGTCTGTACCGTGAAACTTTCGACGGTCTGAGCGCGTTGAGCAAACGCGAACTGGCCGACCTTGGTCTGAGCCGTTCCGAACTGCGCCGCGTCGCATGGGAATCTTCCCGCGGCTAAGCAGAGATAGAGATCGGACGTCAGAACCCCTCCCTGTTCTGCCGTCTGAAAGTCGGGGTGCGCGTCACCTTCCTCCTCCCTGAATGAGGCGGACCCCGCAAGGAGACCCGAAGCCGACCCTCCCTCGACGCTTCGGGCCGACATAGAAACGGCGGCACCTTCCTCCCAAGGTGTCGTCGTTTTTGTTTTTAAGGCCTTGTTTAAGCGGGCTTTTGACAGCCTCGCCAAAGCGGTACGACGGCGCGTTAGAACGGCACGTCGTTACCACCGGTCAGGAAACGCGACACGACCTTCTTGGTCCCGGCCTTTTCAAAAGCGACTTCCATCTTGTCGCCCTCCATACCGATCACCTCGCCATAGCCGAATTTATCGTGGAAAACCCGCTCGCCCATTTCAAAGGCGGCGACCGCCTGCATGTCGATCGTGACATTGCGGCTTTCGCGCGGCTGGCTGGTGCCCCGCGCCCCACTGCGCGATTGCAGGCGTTTCCACCCCGGAGAATTATAGACATTCGCGCTTGCCGCGCGGTCATGCAGGTCGGATTGCGGCATCGCGGCGCCGAAACCACCGCCGTAGAGCCCCGGCGGGGTCAGCACATCCACATGCTCTTCGGGCAGCTCATCAATAAAACGGGACGGCATCGCGTTTTGCCACTGACCAAAGACCCGGCGATTGGCAGCGAAAGAGATCGTACAAATCTGCTCGGCGCGGGTGATGCCGACATAGGCCAGCCGCCGCTCCTCTTCGAGCCCTTTTAACCCGCTTTCATCCATCGAGCGCTGCGAGGGGAACAATCCATCCTCCCAACCCGGCAGGAAAACCATAGGGAATTCCAACCCCTTGGCCGCATGAAGCGTCATGATCGAAACCTTTTCGCCATCGCCCTCCTGTTCATTGTCCATGATCAGGCTGACATGTTCGAGGAAGCCTTGCAGGTTCTCGAACCCTTCCAGCGCTTTCACAAGCTCTTTGAGGTTCTCCAACCGCCCCGGCGCTTCGGGCGTTTTGTCATTCTGCCACATGCCGGTATAGCCGCTTTCGTCGAGAATCATTTCAGCCAGTTCAACATGAGAGACCTCGGGCGGGCCGTAATCGACCCGCAGCGGCGCTGCGCCATCATCAAGTACCGAGTCGTCTTCGCTGATCTCGATCCGCGGGCCTTGCAGCATTGCTGCCCAACGGTCGATCCCGTCAATCAACAGCCGCAGTTGTGCTGCCCCTTTGCCTCTGATCCCCCCGTGTGCCAAGAGAATTCGCGCCCCTTCGACAAGGTTCACCCCATGTTCGCGCGCGGTGCGCTGGATTTTCTGCTGCGCCTTTTCACCCAGGCCGCGCTTTGGCGTGTTCACGATCCGCTCAAAGGCCAGATCATCGTCGGGGCTGGTGACCACGCGGAAATAGGCCATGGCATCGCGGATTTCCAAACGCTCGTAGAATCGGGGGCCACCGATCACCTTGTAAGGCAGGCCGATGGTCAGGAATCGGTCTTCAAAGGCACGCATCTGGTGGCTTGCCCGAACCAGAATCGCCATATCATCAAGCGAGAATGGGTCGAGCCCTCGCGTGCCACGCTGCGCGGATTCGATCTCATCCCCGATCCAGCGCGCCTCTTCCTCACCATCCCAATGGCCGATCAGGCGCACCTTTTCGCCCTCGGTTTCTTCGGTCCACAGGGTCTTGCCCAACCGCCCCTCATTGCCCGCGATCACGCCTGACGCGGCGGCCAAAATATGCGGGGTCGAGCGGTAATTCTGCTCGAGCTTCACCACATGGGCACCGGGGAAATCCGTCTCAAACCGCAGAATGTTGCCCACCTCGGCCCCGCGCCAGCCATAGATCGACTGGTCGTCGTCACCGACGCAACAAATATTCTTGTGCCCCTGCGCCAGCAGCCGCAGCCACAGGTATTGGGCCACGTTGGTATCCTGATATTCGTCGACGAGGATATATTTGAACCAGCGCTGATACTGGGCCAGCACATCCGGGTGCGCCTGAAAAATCGTCACCATATGCAGCAGCAGATCACCGAAGTCGGTGGCGTTCAGCTCAACCAGACGGCGTTGATATTGCGCGTAAATCTCCGGCCCACGGTGGTTATAGGCCCCGGCATCCGCACTTGGAACCTTATCGGGGGTCAGGGCGCGGTTCTTCCAGCCGTCGATGATCCCCGCCAGCATCCGCGCGGGCCAGCGTTTGTCGTCGATCCCCTCTGCGGCGACCAACTGCTTAAGCAAACGCAGCTGGTCATCCGTATCGAGGATCGTGAAATTGCTTTTCAGCCCTACCAATTCAGCATGGCGCCGCAGCAGCTTGACGCAGATCGCGTGGAACGTGCCAAGCCACGGCATCCCCTCCACCTGCTGGCCCAGCATCTGACCCACGCGGTTCTTCATCTCGCGCGCGGCCTTGTTGGTAAAGGTGACCGCCAAAACCTCATGCGGCCGTGCGCGCCCGGTGTTGAGCAGATGCACGATTCGCGCCGTCAGCGCCCGCGTTTTACCAGTGCCCGCCCCGGCAAGCATCAACACAGGGCCGTCCAATGTCTCCACCGCAGCACGCTGGGCGGGGTTCAACCCCTCCAGATAAGGCTGCGGGCGCGCAGCCATGGCGCGGGCGGACAGGGAAGCGCCCTCAAAGGCGTCCATTTCGTCAAAATCACTCATGCCCACAATCTAGCGCGTCCGCGATACGAGATAAAGAGACGTTCCGCAAATGTTCCTTCGAAAGACTATTAGGCGTCATGGGGCGGGAGCGCAATGACCGGGAATTTCAAATGCAGGGCAAATCTTTACCCGTTGATAATGCTTTGGGGCCAAGGTGATGACACAACGACAAACGAGAGGAACCGCTCATGTTCAGAAATGATGATACTTCGGTACTGCGCCGAGAGATTGACCGGTTCAAGCTGCCGATGTTCATTGCGGAATTGAACGCCGACAGCGGGCACTTCGAACTTCTTGCCCTCAACACCGCCCATGAAGCGCACAGCGGCATGGTGATGGATGAGGTGATAAACCGCCCCCTGCACAGTTTAATGCCCTATGAAGAGGCGGAGGCGGTCAATGAACGCTATGCGCGCTGCGTCTCAAACGCAGGTCAAATCCGCTACCGTGAGATGCTGCATATGCCGCGTGGGCCGCTGATCTGGGACACCACGCTGCATTATATCCAGTCTTACCGCGGCATTGATCGGGTTGTGGGCAGCGCCATTGTCGTTGAACGGGTGCAACGGGATAACCGCGATACCCTCGCTTTTGAGGATGTGCGCTATTTCGCGGCGACCTCTTCATTCAAACTCGAACAAATTTCGACGGTGCTGGATGCCGCTGAAAAAGGGTTGATCGACCCGGCGAAACTCACCGGATCGGCGGGAATGCTGGCCGGGCTTTGCCGCGCCATCGACAGCACCATGCAAGAGCTACGCTCGATCGCGCAGGAACGTCTGGATGCCGAGGCGACCCCGACCGTGCATTTGATCGATATGCATGGGGGGACCAACGGCGACAGCGATGAAATCGAAGCGGCCATCGCAGCACTTGTGGATATGGCCGGCAATCTACCCACCGCACCGAACCGTAAGATCAGCGAAGCAGCACCGCTCGCCCGGTCAGTTTTCCGCCAGTAAGCCGGCGGGCGGCAAACCGCGCCGCACGCGCGGCGCCCTTACGCCGACGGCGGGGCGCCGGCCCGATCTCCGCGCTTCTTCTCTATCTGGACAATCCGCAACCCTTTGGCGCAAATGCCGCCATGGACCTACATGCAACCTATCCCGCCCTTTCGGACCTTCGCAGCCGCGCGCAATCGCGCCTGCCTAAATTCGTTTGGGAATACCTTGATTCCGCAACCGGGACGGAGGCCACCAAACACCGCAACCGCGCGGCCTTGGACCGTGTCGGGCTTATGCCATCGGTGTTGCACGGTGAATTCACACCCGATCTCAGCGTTGAGCTGATGGGCCAAAAGCTGCCCCTGCCCTTCGGCATGTCCCCCTTGGGCATGTCCGGCCTGATCTGGCCCGATGCCGAAGCACACCTTGCCCGCGCGGCGGATCGGGCGGGCATTCCCTTTGGCCTTTCCACTGTGGCCGCCACAAGCCCCGAAGATGTTGCACCCCATCTGGGCGCGCATGGTTGGTTCCAACTCTACCCCCCGCGGGACCCCGAGATTCGCACCGACATGCTGGCCCGCGCCAAGGCCGCGGGTTTTACCACACTCGTCCTTACCGTCGATGTTCCGGTTGCCTCGCGCCGTGAGCGGCAGACCCGATCTGGCTTGACCAGCCCGCCCAAGCTTACCCCCCGCCTGATGGCACAGGTGGCGATGCGGCCCGCTTGGGCCATGGGCATGGCGCGGCGTGGTCTGCCCCATATGAAGATGCTCGACAAATATACCGAAGGCACGGCCAGCGCGAACCTGCCGCCAACCGCCCATGTCGGCTATCTGCTGCGCACCGCGCCCGATTGGGACTATCTGCACTGGCTGCGCGCCCATTGGGATGGCCCGCTGGTGATCAAAGGTGTCTTGCGCCCAGAAGATGCGACTGCCCTAGAGAAAGCCGGCGCGGATGCGATCTGGGTCTCGAACCACGCGGGCCGTCAGTTCGACGCCGCCCCCGCCAGCGCCGAGGCGCTGCCCGCCATTCGTGCGGCCACGAAACTGCCGGTGATCTTTGACAGCGGCGTGGAATCGGGTCTCGACATTCTGCGTGCCTTCGCGCTCGGCGCGGATTTCGTCATGCTGGGCCGGGCTTTCCACTTTGCCCTCGCCGCACTCGGGCCCCGCGGGGTTGATCACCTGATCGATCTGCTCGCGCGCGATCTTACTGCCAATATGGGGCAGTTGGGCGCAGGCAACCTGCGCGACCTGCCCGCCCCCTTCGATCTCTCGCCGCTCTGATCGGAAAGCTTGCAGAAATGTGACAAAGACTGCCACAGCCCCCTTGCGCTGCACCGCAGCATCCCTAAGCTGCCGTTAAATCCAGCAGGGGAGACCAACGAGTGACCGATTTCAAAAAGATCCTGATCGCCAACCGCGGAGAGATTGCGATCCGCATCATGCGCGCCGCCAATGAGATGGGCAAGAAAACGGTCGCGGTTTACGCCGAAGAAGACAAGCTAGGCCTGCATCGGTTCAAGGCGGATGAGGCCTACCGCATCGGCGAGGGCCTCGGCCCCGTCGCCGCCTATCTCAGCATCGACGAGATGATCCGCGTGGCCAAGGCCGCAGGCGCTGACGCGATCCACCCCGGCTACGGTCTGCTTTCAGAGAACCCCGAGTTCGTCGATTCCTGCGAGCAGAACGGCATCACCTTCATCGGCCCCCGCGCCGAAACCATGCGCGCTTTGGGCGACAAAGCCTCCGCCCGCCGCGTTGCCATGGAAGCCGGCGTGCCGGTCATTCCTGCGACCGAAGTGCTGGGTGACGACATGGACGCAATCCGCGCCGAGGCGAAGGAAGTCGGCTATCCGCTGATGCTCAAAGCCTCATGGGGCGGCGGTGGTCGTGGCATGCGCCCGATCATGTCGGAAAAGGAACTCGAGGAAAAAGTCCGCGAAGGCCGTCGCGAGGCCGAAGCCGCCTTTGGCAATGGTGAGGGATATCTGGAGAAAATGATCCTCCGCGCCCGCCACGTCGAAGTGCAAATCTTGGGCGACAAACAGGGGGATATCTACCACCTCTATGAGCGCGACTGCTCTGTCCAGCGCCGCAACCAAAAGGTGGTTGAGCGTGCCCCGGCCCCCTACCTCACCGAAGAACAACGTGCCGAAATCTGCGAGTTGGGCCGCAAAATTTGCGCCCATGTGAACTATGAAAGCGCGGGCACCGTCGAGTTCCTGATGGATATGGACAACGGCCAGTTCTACTTCATCGAAGTGAACCCGCGCGTGCAGGTCGAACATACCGTCACCGAAGAGGTCACCGGCATCGACATCGTCCGCGCGCAAATCCTCATCGCCGAGGGCAAACCACTGGCCGAAGCCACCGGCAAGGCGCGTCAGGAAGACATCTCTCTTACCGGTCACGCGCTGCAAACCCGTGTCACGACTGAGGACCCGCAGAACAACTTCATCCCCGACTATGGCCGCATCACCGCCTACCGTTCGGCCACCGGCATGGGCATCCGTCTGGATGGCGGCACCGCATATGCGGGCGGGGTGATCACGCGCTACTACGACAGTCTGCTGACCAAGGTCACGGCCAAGGCACCCACGCCCGAGATGGCGATTGCGCGGATGGACCGCGCCTTGCGCGAATTCCGCGTGCGCGGCGTGTCAACCAACATCGCCTTTGTCGAAAACTTGCTGAAGCACCCGACGTTTTTGAACAATGAATACACCACCAAGTTCATCGACGAGACGCCGGAGCTTTTCAACTTCAAGCAGCGCCGCGACCGTGCCACCAAGGTGCTGACCTATATCGCCGACATCACCGTCAACGGCCATCCCGAGACCAAGGGCCACGCCCTGCCTGCTGCCCATGTTCGCGATCCCAAACCGCCCGTGCTGCGTGGCGAGCCGCAGATGGGCACGCGCAACCTGTTGGAGCAAAAGGGCCCACAGGCCGTGGCCGATTGGATGGGGCAACAACGTCAGTTGCTGATCACCGACACCACCATGCGTGACGCGCATCAGTCGCTTCTGGCGACCCGGATGCGCAGCTTGGATATGATCAAGGTGGCCCCCGCCTATGCCGCCAATCTGCCGCAGCTTTTCTCTGTCGAATGCTGGGGCGGCGCGACCTTTGATGTGGCCTACCGCTTTTTGCAGGAATGCCCGTGGCAACGCCTGCGCGATCTGCGCGCGGCCCTGCCCAATGTGATGACCCAGATGCTGCTGCGCGCCTCCAACGGCGTGGGCTATACCAACTATCCCGACAACGTTGTGCAGAAATTCGTCGCGACAGCGGCGAATACCGGCGTCGATGTCTTCCGCGTTTTCGACAGCCTGAACTGGGTTGAGAACATGCGCGTGGCGATGGATGCAGTGGTCTCCTCCGGCAAGGTCTGCGAAGGCACGATCTGCTACACTGGCGACATTTTCGATCCGGATCGCGCGAAATACGACCTTCAGTATTACGTCAACATGGGCAAGGATTTGAAAGCCGCCGGCGCGCATGTGCTGGGGCTGAAAGACATGGCCGGTCTGCTGAAACCCGCCCAAGCCCGCGCGTTGGTCAAAGCACTGAAATCCGAGGTTGGTCTGCCGATCCACTTCCACACCCATGACACCGCAGGCAGCGCCACCGCCACGATCCTCGCGGCCTCTGAGGCGGGGGTAGACGCTGTCGATTGCGCGATGGATGCGCTTTCTGGCAACACCTCGCAGGCGACGCTCGGCACCGTGGTTTCGGCTCTTCAACACACAGACCGCGACACCGGAATCGACATGAAGGCCGTGCGCGAAATCTCTGATTACTGGGAAGAAGTACGCGGTCATTACGCGGCATTCGAGACTGGAATGCAGGCACCCTCCTCCGAGGTCTATCTGCACGAAATGCCGGGCGGTCAGTTCACCAACCTCAAGGCGCAGGCTGCCTCCATGGGGTTGGAGGACCGCTGGCCCGAGGTGGCGCGGACCTATGCGGATGTGAACCAGATGTTCGGCGATATTGTCAAAGTCACGCCCTCCTCCAAGGTTGTGGGCGACATGGCCTTGATGATGGTTTCCCAAGGGCTGACCCGCGCGCAGGTCGAAGATCCGAACGTCGATGTGTCCTTCCCCGACAGCGTGATCGACATGATGCGCGGCAATCTGGGCCAGCCGCCCAACGGTTTTCCGGCAGGCATCGTCAAGAAAGTGCTGAAAGGTGAGACGCCGAACACCGAACGTCCCGGCAAACATCTGGAGCCCGTCGACCTTGAGGCCCTGCGCAAGGAACTGTCCGAGCAATTGGACGGCATGCAGATCGATGATGAGGATCTCTGCGGCTACCTTATGTATCCTAAGGTTTTCCTCGACTACATGGGCCGCCACCGCGTCTATGGTCCGGTCCGCACCCTGCCCACGCATACGTTCTTCTATGGCATGGAGCCGGGCGCTGAAATCTCGGCCGAGATCGACCCCGGCAAGACGTTGGAGATCCGCCTGCAGGCCGAATCCGAGGCAGGTGAAGATGGCGAAGTGAAGGTCTTCTTTGAGTTGAACGGCCAGCCGCGGGTGATCCGTGTGGCGAACCGTCTGGTCAAGGACGCCACCGTGCAGCGGCCCAAGGCCGAGGCCGGCAACGCCAATCACATCGGTGCGCCGATGCCGGGAGTCGTGGCCTCTGTCGGGGTTAAGGAAGGACAAAAGATCAAGGCGGGCGACCTGATTTTGACCATCGAAGCGATGAAGATGGAAACGGGCCTGCATGCAGAGCGTGATGCAGTGGTAAAGGCCGTGCATGTTCAGGCCGGTGGTCAGATCGACGCCAAGGACCTGCTTGTTGAACTAGAGTAAACCACCTGCGGGCGCGGCCTTCTCCGCGCCCGCCACCTGGAGCGAGACGATGCATCTCTCTGCGATAACCTTGATCGTTCCTGACTATGACGCGGGAATCGATTTCTACTGTGGCGTCATGGGGTTCGACCTGACCGAAGACGTTGATCAGGGCCGCAAACGCTGGGTGCGCGTCACCCCGCCCGGCGCGCAGACGGGGTTCATTCTGGCCCGAGCCGATGACGACCAGCAAAAGGCCGCGATTGGCAAACAGGGCGCGGGGCGCGTTTGGCTGTTCTTGAAAGTAGATGATTTCACGGCGGAATTCGACCGTCTGACCACTGCTGGCGTCATATTTGAAGAATTACCGCGGCACGAGCCCTATGGCAAAGTTGCCGTCTTCCGCGATCCTTTCGGCAACCGCTGGGATCTGCTGGGCGACTGACCGCGTCCCCGCGCCGCATTGCCATCGCCCGCCGCGCCGCTATCTTGGCGGTTGAGTGAGCCTGAGCGATCCCATGCCCTACGAATGGACAACCCCGCCCCGCGCCAATCCGCAGCAGATGCGCCTTTGGCCGCATCAATCCCTGCCCGCGCGCGGCTTTGCGGCTTTTATGCTGGCGACTTTCACGCTGGCGATGATCCCGCTTTTCGCCATGCTCGGCACCGCCCTGCTCTGGGGGCTGCTGCCCTTCGTGCTCTTGACCTTGGGCGCGGTTTACTGGGCCTTGCAGCACAATCATCGCGCCCGCCAGATCGAAGAGGTACTGACCCTCGACGAGACCACGGCGCGGCTGGTGCATACCACCGCCAAGGGCGAGGTGAAGGATTGGAACTGCAACCGCTATTGGACCCGAGTGAAGAAATACGACGATGACGGCCCGGTGCCACATTACGTCACCCTGCGCGGCGAGGGCCGCGAGGTAGAGATCGGGGCCTTTCTCAGCGAAGAGGAGCGCATCGCGCTTTACGATGATCTGTCACGTCACCTGCACACCTAAAAAGGGCCGGACCCGACGGCCCAGCCCTTCATCTCAAACCATGATCGCGGCTCAGCTCAGGCGGTCTTTGATAACCGGCCCCACCGCGCCAAAATCCATCTGGCCAGTATAGCGCTCTTTCAGCAGCCCCATGACCTTGCCCATGTCGCGGATTGAGGTCGCGCCGACATCGGCCACGGCCTTATCCACCGCGGCAGAGGTTTCGGTGACGCTGAGCTGCCGTGGTAGGAACTCTTCGATCACCTCGACTTCTTCGCGCTCCCGCTCCGCAAGGTCCAGACGCCCGCCCTCTTCATAGGCGCGCGCCGATTCCTGACGCTGCTTGGCCATCTTGCTGAGAATGCCCAGCACCTCGGCATCCGACACGCCCTCATCCGTGCCGTTGGCCCGCGCGGCGATGTCCTTATCCTTGATCGCGGCATTGATAAGCCGCAGCGTCGAAAGCCGGTCCGCCGCCTTGTCTTTCATGGCCTGTTTCAAAGCATCCGAGATGCGCATCCGCAATGACATGGTGGTTTCCTGTGTTTCGCTAAATCCAAGTGTCGCAGCTTACCTGCTCTCTCCGCGCGGAGCAATGGGGGGCGACGGAAGGTAACCCACTGTTATAAAACGATATCTCATTTCTCTCCGGCTATTGACCCCGCGCCCGCGCGGGATTAGGTTGCCACCCGTTTACCCGCCCATTTCTGCCCGGAGACTGCCCCATGTCCGCGCCCGCTCGCCCACGCCCAACCGCCTGCCTTGCCCTTGCGGATGGATCGATTTTCTACGGCATGGGGTTTGGCGCCACCGGCCAGACCGTGGCGGAGTTGTGTTTCAACACCGCGATGACCGGCTACCAAGAGATCATGACCGACCCTTCCTATGCGGGCCAGATCGTGACCTTTACCTTCCCGCATATCGGCAATGTCGGCACCAACCCCGAAGATGACGAGACCGGCGACCCGGTCGCCGCCGGGATGGTCGTCAAATGGATGCCCACCACGCCCAGCAGCTGGCGCAACATCCAGCCGCTGTCGGATTGGTTGGCCGCACGTGGTCGCATCGCCATCGGTGGTATCGACACCCGCCGCCTGACCCGTGCGATCCGCCAGCAGGGCGCGCCGCATGCCGCCCTCGCCCATGACCCCGACGGCAACTTTGACATCGAAGCGCTGGTCGCCGCCGCCCGCAGTTTTGCCGGTCTCGAAGGCATGGATCTGGCCAAGGATGTCACCTGCGCCCAGACTTACCGTTGGAACGAGATGCGGTGGGCATGGCCCGACGGCTACGCGCCCCAGACCGAGGCCAAACACAAGGTCGTGGCCGTAGACTACGGCGCGAAACGCAACATCCTGCGCTGCCTCGCCTCTGCGGGCTGCGACGTGACCGTGTTGCCCGCCACCGCGACCTATGACGATATCATGGCGCATAAACCGGACGGCGTGTTCCTCTCCAACGGTCCGGGCGATCCGGCAGCGACCGGCGCCTATGCCGTGCCGATGATCCGCGACGTGCTGGATAAAACCGATCTGCCGGTCTTTGGCATCTGCCTTGGTCACCAGATGCTGGCGCTGGCGCTTGGTGCGACCACGGTCAAGATGAGCCACGGCCACCACGGTGCGAACCACCCGGTCAAGGACTATGACACTGGCAAGGTCGAGATCACCTCGATGAACCACGGTTTCGCAGTCGATGGCCAATCCCTGCCTGAAGGCGTACGCGAGACGCATGTGTCGCTCTTTGACGGGTCGAACTGTGGCATTCGCGTCGATGGCCGCCCCGTTTGGTCGGTGCAGCACCACCCCGAAGCGAGCCCCGGCCCGCAGGACAGCTACTACCTGTTTGAGCGTTTCAGCGAAGCCATGGCCGCGCGTAACGCCTAAAATTTTCCACATGCATTGATTGCATAGGCGGCTGTTAATTCCCAATTAACGGTCGCCTGCCAGTCTCATTCCGGAACCTCGACGGGGCACGGAATGAGCAACCTTCGCCTTAAACTCTCAGCGCCGCGTATGGCCGCCGCGCCCGCCCGCCGGATGCGGTTGGGTCAGCATCTGATTGCGGCGGGGGTCATCGGGCCAAGCGATCTGCTCCACGGGCTCGACCTACAGCGCCGGATCGACGCCCCCTTGGGCGAGGTCCTTGCGACCGAAGGGCTGGTCGGGCCTGATGACATCGTCAGGGCGCTCGCCCGGCAGTACGGTGCGCAGCCTGTCGATCTTACGCGCAGCCCCTCCGATCCGCGCCTTTCTGCTCGGATACCCGCGCGCCTCTGTCTGAAATTTGGCGCGGTGCCTTGGCTAGAACTGGGCGACCGGCTGTTCGTGGCCAGCAGCCGTCCCGCCGAATTTTCCAATCTTTGCAGTGCCTTGGGTGAAAGGGGGGAGTCCTTGGTGCTGGTCATCGCCGACCCCCAGCAGGTGCAGACCCAGATCGGCCGTCTTTATGCGACAGAGCTCGCGCATCACGCCGTCACCCGTGTGGCGGATGCCGAAAGCTGTCGAAACTGGGGGGTGCGCAGCCGAAAACGGCGGTTTGCGTTGCAGGGCATTCTGCTGTCCCTCGTTGCCCTGCTGGTATTCTTTCCCTCGGCAGTCCTCGCCGTGGCGCTTCTCTGGGGGGCCGTTACGCTGCTTTTGACCAGTGGCCTCAAGGCGGCGGCCCTATGGGCGTCTCTCATGCGACCCGCCCCACCGCGGGCACCGCCAAAGGCCAGTGATATGAAAGGGTTCCGCCTGCCCCGCGTCTCTGTCCTCGTGCCGTTGCTGCATGAGGAAGAGATCGCGCAGGCGCTTATCGCGCGGCTGTCTTGGCTGACCTACCCCAAGTCACTGCTGGAGGTGGTCTTGGTCCTCGAAGCAAGCGACAACCTCACCCGAAAGACCATCGCCCGCACCCCTTTACCGCCGTGGATCAGCGTGATCGAAGTGCCCGACGCCGGGGCGCTCAAGACCAAGCCCCGCGCGCTGAACTACGCGCTCGACTTCTGCCGGGGCAGTATCATCGGCGTGTGGGACGCCGAGGATGCGCCAGAGCCGGACCAGATCGAACAGATCGTAACCCGTTTTCAAAACGCGCCCGAGAATGTCGCCTGTTTGCAGGGGGTTCTGGACTTTTACAACAGCCGCAGCAATTGGATGGCCCGCTGTTTCGCCATCGAATATGCAACGTGGTGGCGGGTGATCCTACCCGGTGTGGTCCGACTGGGGCTGGTTGTCCCTTTGGGTGGAACAACCCTGTTTTTTCGGCGCGATATCCTTGAACGGCTCGGCGCTTGGGACGCGCATAACGTGACAGAGGATGCCGATCTGGGTCTTCGACTGGCGCGGCGCGGTTATGTGACCGAACTAATACCCACCACCACTTTTGAGGAGGCCAACTGCCGCCCTTGGCCTTGGGTGCGGCAACGATCGCGGTGGCTGAAGGGCTATCTTATCACATGGGCCGTCCATATGCAGAGGCCGCGTGCCCTGCTGGAAGACCTCGGGTTGCGGCGGTTCATCGGCGTGCAGGCGATCTTTATTGCGACGGTCTCGCAATTCGCCCTCGCCCCGCTGCTCTGGTCGCTCTGGCTAAGCTTCTTTGGGCTGTACCACCCGGTCACTGATTGGCTTGCCCCACCCACCATGACGGCGATATTCGCACTGTTCATCCTGTCCGAACTGCTGAACCTCTGCGCCTCTGTGACTGCGGTCTCAAACCGTGGGCAGCGCCACCTGCTGCCTTGGGTTATCACCTTCCCGCTCTATTTTGCCCTGGGGGCCGTAGCCGCTGCCAAGGCACTTTGTGAGCTCTATCGCAGCCCCCACTTTTGGGACAAAACCGCCCATGGTTGTACGTTGCCCTACTACGTAAGGCCGCAGAAAAAGACGCCTAAAAATCTTCCTCGCGCCGGGCCGCTTCCTGCTTCAATCGGGTCATGAAGGCGACAGAAATATGCGTGCGCAGCGCCTCATCCGCGCCATCCTCATCGCGCGCTTCGATCATTTCCACGATGCGGTTATGTTCGGCCTGCGCGATCTCCCCACGCCCCTCCACCGCAAGCGAAGAGGTCGCCATCAAGGCCATGGAGCGGTGCACAAGGTCAAGCTGTTGCACCAGATAGCGGTTGTGCGACGCCAGATGGATCTGCTTGTGAAACCGCTTATTCGCCCGCGCCAGCGCATTGGGATTGCCCGCCAGCGCGTTGTCGGCATCCACCATCTCGCGCAGCACGCGCACTTCCTCAGCCGTGGCATGGCGCGCGGCCAGACGCGCGGCCAGCCCTTCCAACTCCCCCCGCACGACGTAAAGCTCGGCCATCTGGTTGTGATCCAGCGAGGCCACGATCAGGCTGCGCCCGTCACGCATCAAAAGCGATTGGGTCTCAAGCCGTTGTAAAGCTTCACGGATCGGGGTGCGCGACACGCCGAAGCGCTCGGCCAACTCGCTTTCTACCAGCCGGTCACCGGGGCGATAGGTGCCGATGTCGATGGCCTCTAGTATCATCGAATAGGCGTCGGTCGGGCCGGTTTTGGCGTCAGGCATTGGGTACAAGTCCTTGAAAGTTGCGCCACCTTACTCACCGCGACCATATGCGCAACCCGGGAGGGCTTGCGCGGCTGCCCGCCTCGGCCTACCTCTGCGCCATGCCGCGCGATGCTTTCTCTCATGTCACCACCTGGGTCTTCGACCTTGATCAGACGCTCTACCCCCCCGAGGCGCGGCTTTTCGATCTGATCGAAGCGCGTATGGTCGATTGGGTCATGCGCGCCATCAAGGTCGACCGGGCCGAGGCCAACCACCTGCGCCAGCACTATTGGCAGACCTATGGCACCACGCTGGCAGGGCTGATGCGCGAACATGGCGTCGATCCCGGCCCCTACCTCACGGATGTGCATGACATCCCGATGGACCGGCTGACCCCCGACCCGCTGCTGGCCCAAGCGATCCGCGTTCTGCCGGGGCGGCGCATCGTCTATACCAATGGCTGCGCGCCTTATGCCGAACGGGTGCTTGAGGCACGCGGGCTTTCGGGGCTATTCGATGCGGTCTACGGCGTCGAACACGCTGATTTCCTGCCAAAACCCGAAGCCGCAGCCTATGACAAGGTCTTTGCCATCGACGGTTTCCAAACCGCAGCCGCCGCGATGTTTGAGGATGATCCACGCAACCTTGCGGCCCCGCACGCCTTGGGGATGCGCACGGTGCATGTGGCGCCCACACGTGGCGAAGGCGATCACATCCACTACCATACGCAAGACCTTTGCGAATTCCTGACACGGGTGGCGGGCTGATGACCTTTGATTGCGACATCTTGATTTCCGGCGGCGGCATCGCCGGCCTGACCGCCGCGGCGGCCTTCGGTACGGCGGGCTTTGACGTGATCTGCGTCGATCCCACACCACCCGTCACCGATGGCTCCGCCCAAGGGGCCGACATGCGCTCCACCGCGCTGCTGCAACCAGCCCGTCTGCTCTTGGAAGACGCCGGACTATGGGACCGCCTCGCCCCCCATGCCGCCCCTCTGCAGATCATGAGAATCCTCGATGCGGGGGGCGATGACCCGAGCCCCCGCATCGAGGATTCTCATGATCTGCAGAG
>NZ_LWER01000078.1:0-733 GCF_001634775.1 Sulfitobacter sp. HI0027 | reverse complement strand
GCGCGGCGAAACGGGCGGGGGCGACTTTTGGCGTCTCGCCCGGTGCCACCGACGCACTGATCGCCGCTTGCGAAGAAGAAGAATTGCCACTGCTGGCCGGTGCCGCCACGGCGACCGAGGCGATGCGGCTGTTGGAACGTGGCTATGACATGCTGAAATTCTTCCCCGCCGAAGCTTCTGGCGGGGCACCCGCACTCAAAGCCATCGGCGCACCGCTGCCGCAGATCACCTTCTGCCCGACAGGCGGCGTCAGCCCCGATAATGTGGAAAGCTACCTGAGCTTGCCCAATGTGCTTTGCGCGGGCGGCAGTTGGGTGGCCCCGAAAAAGCTGATCGACGCGCAGGATTGGGTAGGGATCGAAGCGCTGGCACGTGCAGCAGCGCAATCGGGAAAGGCGGGCTAATCCCCTAAAGACTGGTGGCAGTTTGGCTTTGGCGACGGCCATGGAAAGCCTGCCGTCAACAGATGGAGTGGTTGCCGCCCTCCCCAGACGGCATCGCAATGTGCCAAGGTCGTGGTGTTGAAAGCCACACAAAGAGGAGGACGGCGAGATGAAGGATATGATGATCGGGGTCGATCTGGCAAAGAATGTTTTTCAAGTTCATGGGGCGCTGCACACGGGGGAGATTCAGTTTCGCAAGAAGCTGACGCGAACGCAGTTTCCCGTGTTCATGGCTAAGCAGGAGCCAAGCTTGGTTATCCTCGAGGCATGTGGCAGCGCACATTATTGGG
>NZ_LWER01000077.1:0-1674 GCF_001634775.1 Sulfitobacter sp. HI0027 | reverse complement strand
GGCGTCGATAAACCCACAGGTTTCCTCACTGTGCCGCAGACGGAAGAAGATGATGCTGACCGCGCGTTCGGCACTCTGCAAACGGTTCCGGCGGGAAGCGCAACAGTCATTGAGCAGGATGACCTTGTTAATCTGATGATGTCCCTTCGCAGCCCGTACCGGATGCGCGGCAATTGCGCGTGGATCATGAACCGCACAACCGCGGCGATTGTTCGGAAGATGAAGGACGCTGATGGGCGGCTGATCTGGTCTGATAGCTTGGCTGCCGGACAGCCTGCAACGCTGCTTGGCTATCCCGTGTTCGAGTCAGAGGAAATGGATAGTGTTGCAGCCGATAGCATCCCTATCGCCTTCGGTAACTGGGGCGCGGGCTATCTGATCGCGGACCGTTCCAACCGCATGCGGCTTTTGCGTGACCCGTTCACCCGCCCCGGCTGGGTTCGCTTCTACTTCCATCACCGGACGTCTGGCGAGGTCATGGACAGCAACGCGATCAAGCTGCTCAAGATGGCAGCGGCGTAAGGTCAGCATCATGAGAGATAGGCATCACCGCTGTTTAGTTGTGTTTCCAGCGGGAGGCCTAGGGGGTGCGGGAGCTACGGCCCGCCCCCCGTCAAAACATCTGCACATAGGTCTTGGGGACCGGCTGCGGCTCTTTGGCAATCATAAACCGCAACAATTTTGGTTGATGCTCAACAAAAGAGCGCGGGGCGTCAAAAGTTCAGATGCAGCGTTTTCCGGTACCGGGCTGCTCAGTTTGCCGTCATTGCTAATACAGTTTTTCCTTAAGGTGAGCAGGCCCATCCCTCGCGTGCGCGCGCGCAAGGGCGCGTGTGGAGCATCTCTTCGGGGGGCGTGGTCAAAGGTTTGGAGCGCCGATCTCGTGACCGGTACGGCCTCCAAAACGCGCACATCCACAAATTGGGAATTTTGGAATTTGCCAAGCTGCGGCAGGCCGGAACCGGCACTTTCCGCTAACTTTCTTCACCGTCAAAACCAAGCCAGTTTTCTGTGCTAGATCGGACCCGAAATGACAGAACAGACCGAACGCATTGCGATCCTGCTGGAGCTTAAGGACGAAGAGTTCAAGAAGAACGCCAAAACAGCAGCCGCTCAAATTGACCGCCTTGAGCGTAAGTTCAATCCGCTTGCTGCGGCAGAGGAGCGCATGAGGCGCAAACAGGATCAGCTTAACGCGGCACTAGAGGCCGGGACGCTGACCACGGCGCGTCACGCCAAAGGCATGGACCTTTTGCAGCGCGAGTATGAGCAGACCGTCGATAAGATCGAGCGCACGAGAAGCAAGGTCCTCGCAATGAACAGCACGGTTGCCGCGCAGACGGGGTTCATGGCCCGCAACCGCAACCTGTTCCAGCAAGCAGGCTGGCAGGTTGGCGACTTCGCAGTGCAGGTGCAGGGTGGCACATCGGCCCTTACAGCCTTCACGCAGCAGGGTTCGCAGCTTCTGGGCATCCTTGGCCCGTGGGGCGCTGTCATGGGCGCTGTATTGGCCGTAGGAGCTCCGCTGGCCGCTGTTCTTTGGAACCTTGGTGATGCAACCGAGGAAACCAAAGAAAAGGCCAAGACCTTCGCTGACCGTGTGGGCGAAGCGGACGCGGCGCTTGCAGCAATGTCCGCGACTGCGGCAGACGTGTCTGACCTTGAGGCGCTGCG
>NZ_LWER01000076.1:0-1604 GCF_001634775.1 Sulfitobacter sp. HI0027 | reverse complement strand
GCATTCCGCATATGGGGCTGGCGTTTTTCTCGGCCGCCTCGACGCTGGTGGCGGTGCCGACGGGGGTGCAGGTCTTTGCCTGGATCGGCACCATGTGGAAGGGGCGGCCCGAGTTGCACATGCCGATGCTGCATATCCTTGGGTTCTTCGTGACCTTCGTGATCGGCGGGCTGACCGGCGTGATGGTGGCCGTGGTGCCCTTTGACTGGCAGGCCCATGACACCGCCTTCATCACTGCGCATCTGCACTATGTGCTGTTCGGCGGTTTCGTCTTTCCGATGCTGGCGGGGATCTACTACTGGCTGCCACTAGTGAGCGGGCGCAAGCGGTTGTTCCGGCTCGGCGAGCTGGCCTTCGCGCTGATTTTCGTGGGATTCCACGGCACCTTTCTGGCCATGCATTGGGTCGGCCTGCTGGGCCAGCGCCGCCGGATCGACAGCTATGACGCGGAAACCGGCTGGGGGGTGATCAACTTCATCTCTTCGGTCAGCAGTTTCGTCATGGCGATCGGGCTTGCGATGGTGCTGGTCGACATCATCATCCACGGTTTCGTCGCGGTGCGCGGCCCGCGCAACCCGTGGCGGGCCGGCACTTTGGAATGGGCCGGCATGTCCCCGCCCGCCTCCTACAACTTCGCCAGTCTGCCAAACGTGCGGGGGCGTAGCCCACTCTCTGAGACACCGGATCTCGCGAACCGACTGGCCAAGGGCGAAGGCTATCTCGGCGCGCCCGATGTGGCCCGGCGCGAGACCCTGATGGTCGATGCCGCCAGCGGCCGACCCGAGATGCTGGTGATATACCCCGGCAATACGCGTTTGCCGATGCTGATGGCGGCGGTGACGGGTGGATTCTTCCTGTCGATCTTGCTCAAGCTTTTCTGGCTCACCCCGCTGGCACTGGCCGGCGTGGCGGCATTGGCGCTGCTCTGGGTCTGGCAATTGGGCGCGCGCGCCGATCAAGGTCCGCAAAAGGTCGGGCGCGGCACGGTCTTGCCGCTGGCAAGTGAGGGCGACAGATCGCCGGGCTGGTGGGGTTCGACCTTCCTCCTGGTGGCCAATGGGACCTTCTTCGGCTCACTTCTCTTTGGCTATGCCTTCCTCTGGACCGTCGCGCCCGGCTGGCCCCCTGCCCAATGGCTCGCCCCCTCTTGGGTCGAGCTTGGCTTCGGCATCGGCACAGCGCTCGTCGCCGCCTTGGCCCAGCACCTGAGCGCCCGCCGCAACCGCGCGGGCACCGCCCCTATGGTCGCTCTTGCCCCGGCATTTCTGGCAACGGTTGCCACAGCGGCGGTGTTCGGGGCCTTGCTGCTGCGCCTCCCGCCCCCGGACGGCCATGCCTATGCCGCCACGCTCCTCATCCTCGGCGCCTATGGGGTGGCCCATGCTCTGCTCGTGGGGCTAATGCAGGGCTTTCTGATCCTGCAGGTCCGGCGTGGTTTCACCTCGCCCCAGCGTCGGGCGGTTTTCGCCATTGTGACGCTCTGGTCCGACTATCTGGCAGCGATCACGGCGCTGATCCTGCTTGCGGCGCATCTGCCGGGGATGATCGCGTGAGAAAGTTGTTGCGCATTCTCTTGCCGCTGCTGGTCTGGCTGGTCAGTTTCA
>NZ_LWER01000075.1:0-1444 GCF_001634775.1 Sulfitobacter sp. HI0027 | reverse complement strand
GCGTGGCCGTTGGCAGGCCTTCACGGCATTCCTCGATGACGGGCATATCTGTCTGACGAATAATGCGGCCGAACGCGCTTTACGTGGCGTGGCACTGGGCAGAAAGTCGTGGCNCTTCGCAGGCTCAGAGCGCGGCGGTGAACGGGCTGCCGCCATGTATACCCTTATCGTCACCGCCAAAATGAATGACATCGATCCGCAGGCCTGGCTCGCCGATGTTCTCGCCCGGCTGCCCGACTTGCCCGTCTCGCGCGTGCATGAACTTCTGCCTTGGAACTGGAAAGCTCTATCCCTTCCACAAGCAGCCTAACCATGCAGCTGAACAAGGTGTATTCCGTCAAGACAATCGACCGCGTCGCTGTCGAACTGGGCGAAACCGTCAATAAGATCTTTGATCTCGCCACCGGTATGGAAACCGAAGATGGTATAATCTGGGTCTACGGTCCCAGCGACGACGGTGTCATCGCATTCACTCCAATCGGGACCGAAAACCTGCAAGAGCTCATCGAAATGGACCGTGATCGCGAGCGATGACCTACCTGTGGCCTACGCCGGATGCTTACGATGATTCACGAACCCGCGATCACAAAGCACGAGGCGCAGCGAAAGGTTCGTTTCGATGGCTGACCAGATTGGGGCGCTGATGTGATCATCTGCGAAACCGAACCCGGAGACGATCAACGTCGTGTCGGGTTCCCGCAAGGCAGCCTGCAAGGCGGCGAACATGTCGAGATAGGGGCTTTCGAACGCCTCCTGATACTTCGAAGATCGAGGATAGATCAGGACGGGCCTACGGTCCTCGCTTGGGTCATCGACGCTTCGAATAACGACTCCATCCAACCATCGCCGCCAATCCACCGAACCGTGCAGCTTGTATAAGTGGAACACACCGTCGGGTAGTCGGCCTTCGTGCTGGAAGCTACCCGCCGAACGATATCATGGTTGAAGTGATCTCGGTTGAACCGCTGTTCTGCACTGCGGGAAAACCCGTCGATCAGCACCACACTAAGGCGGAGACCTGCGGTCTCGATACACAGATCATAATTCGTGGTGAACAGTTTCACCCTTGGCTTTTCTGGTGATCGGCGGGCGAACTTCTTTAAGAACGCGCAGGGGAGTGTCATGAACTTTGTGTATCTGGCCTGGCCCATGCGGGTTTTAGATACAGTCACGCATTGAAGCGATCCTCGAACATTATGGCGAAATGATTGCGGGCCGCAAACCATTCTCGAACATTCCGGCCGCCTTTCTCAAAGTTGCGGATCGCCAAGTAGATCAGCTTCGTTGCAGCGTCTTCGGTCGGGAACGATCCCCGCGTCTTGATCGATTTGCGGATTACACGGTTCAAGCTTTCAATCATTGCCCGGCAGGCGCATGCAAAGCATGCTGCCGAGAGGGGGCGTTGGTGGTGTAGATGATCTTCCGGATGGCAGGATCAAAAGCA
>NZ_LWER01000074.1:0-1506 GCF_001634775.1 Sulfitobacter sp. HI0027 | reverse complement strand
AAGCGCATCTCGGGCTGGCGAGCCGCGATGACAATCGCCTCGGCGTCGGCAGCGTCGTTTTTCTGGCGCTTCACGAACGGGCGAGCATACTGTGGCGCGATGAGTTTTACCTCATGTCCAAGCGCTTCCATCTCGCGCGCCCAATAATGTGCGCTGCCACATGCCTCGAGGATAACCAAGCTTGGCTCCTGCTTAGCCATGAACACGGGAAACTGCGTTCGCGTCAGCTTCTTGCGAAACTGAATCTCCCCCGTGTGCAGCGCCCCATGAACTTGAAAAACATTCTTTGCCAGATCGACCCCGATCATCATATCCTTCATCTCGCCGTCCTCCTCTTTGTGTGGCTTTCAACACCACGACCTTGGCACATTGCGATGCCGTCTGGGGAGGGCGGCAACCACTCCATCTGTGGACATTCATCTTGACGCAATCAAGGTAGCGGCAAGGTTCCAACTGGCTATGTAGCTACAATCCGTCTTGTCGTAGCGCGTTGCTATACCTCTGAATTCTTTGATTTTCGCGAAGTAGTTTTCAACCAGATGGCGCCATTTGTATGCTTCGGCATCAAAGTTGCGCTGAGGCTGGCGGTTCGTTTTCGGCGGGATCACGGCACTTGCGCCGCGTTCGTCCAGTTCTTCCAAGAGCCAGTTTGCGTCAAACGCTTTGTCCGCCAGTAGCACGCCGAAAGAAACGCCTCGGATTAGGGGCGCGACGCCTTTCATGTCGTGCGCTTGACCCGGCAGTAATAGAAAACGGACTAGGTTGCCCAGGGCGTCGACCAACGCAACGATTTTGGTCGTTAATCCTCCCCGCGAACGTCCGATAGCCTGAGCTTGAGTCCCCCTTTTGCGCCGGCCGCCTTTTGGTGAACCTGAACGATAGTGCCGTCGATGAGTGCGTATTCAAGGTCGGGATCGCCACTCATCGCGTTGAAAAGACGCTCGAATACGCCGGCGTTTGCCCAGCGACGGAAGCGACGAAACTGGCTATTCCAGTTTCCGAAAGCGGGCGGAAGATCACGCCATGGTGAGCCGGTCCGAACCCGCCAGAAAACTGCTTCCAGAAACAGCCGATTATCCTTTGCCGTGGCTCCCACGTCACTGGCTTTTCGCGGCAAATGCGGCTCAAGCCGCTGCCATACTTGATCTGTCATCACAAAGCGCTGCTCGTTCATTCAAACCTCCATTTGGAGAGCTTGAATCAGAAATCAGACCAGATGGGAATCCCGATTGTCCACAGATGGAGTGGTTGCCGCCCTCCCCAGACGGCATCGCAATGTGCCAAGGTCGTGGTGTTGAAAGCCACACAAAGAGGAGGACGGCGAGATGAAGGATATGATGATCGGGGTCGATCTGGCAAAGAATGTTTTTCAAGTTCATGGGGCGCTGCACACGGGGGAGATTCAGTTTCGCAAGAAGCTGACGCGAACGCAGTTTCCCGTGTTCATGGCTAAGCAGGAGCCAAGCTTGGTTATCCTCGAGGCATGTGGCAGCGCACATTATTGGG
>NZ_LWER01000073.1:0-1387 GCF_001634775.1 Sulfitobacter sp. HI0027 | reverse complement strand
CCGACTAACTCCGAACTTTTCAGCCAGGGACTGGGCACTTTCTTGACGGCTATATAGCCCCGCCACAGCAGCCTGCTTCACGGCGTCAGAGTGATTGCCGGGGCCATATGCCGTGTTGGAGGCCGGCTTCATGTCAGGAAAGGCCTCGCGCACCCACGCCGTCATTGTGGTTCGGCATGGATAGCCTAAAGCACGCAGCGTCCATGAGATACAGCGGCCATGGGTTGCATAATGCTCTAACGCCATCTCCTTTTGCGCCAGCGAGAATTTAGGCGGGCGTGGTGCCGATCGTATCGGCAAGTCCTGCAGACGTTGGTATTCTCGATACCACCCTTTAAGGGCGTTCTTCGTTGGATACCCCAACTCACGGATGGTGGCCTGAGCGCGCTTGCCGAGCTTGATATAAAGCTTAACCGCGCGCAGTCGTTCTTCGTAGCTGTACATGAACTATCTCCAAGATAGTCCAACTTTTCGTCCGCACCCCCACCGGGTCAGTTCTCAGTGACAATCAACACTCGTTTCTTGGTTGTCCAGAACCGGAGCATCTGAACAGGATTACCAGGCGTTTGGTCAGTTTCTTCGGGAAATAAACACGGGGCGGTCAGTCGATTGTCTGCCACAGGGCATTTACCCAACGAAAATGATAGGCAACGACTTTCTCCGTTTTGTCGAGCAGTTTCACGGATTGCGCAGCAATGCGGTTGTTAGGTTTATGGACGATTTTGTACTTTTCTCCGACTCGCGGCGTGATCTTCGTCATGACTTCATTACGATCCAGCGCTTGTTGGGTGAGAAAGGCCTTTCACTGAATCCAAACAAGACCAGTGACGGAGTGCGAGAGAACGTTGAACTTGAGGATGCGATCGAAGACGTAAGGATACAGCTACTCCAAAGACGGCGTGTCATTATTACTGACTATGATGGTATTCCCGATGAAGAGGTCGAAGTTGAACAGGATTTGTCGGATGAAGAAATGGGTTTTCTGCGAGGCCTACTACAACAAGATGATATCGAAGAAGAGGACGCAGAGCTCGTACTAGCGTTGATGGCGGGAGTGTGCGTAATTTTGTGCCCTGACGCCTTTAGTTACGCCATGGGAAAGCGTTCTTCGAACATGATGGCGAGTTGGCTTTTAACGCGGTGCCATTCACGCACAGATCGCTTCCACTCGACTGAAGTAGCATTGAGCGCCAAGTAGATCAACTTTGCTGCCGCCTCATCGCTCGGGAAGTGGCCTCGGGTTCGCACCGCACGCCGGATTTTTGAGTTCAAGGCTTCTATGGCATTCGTTGTGTAAATCAATCGGCGCACTTCGGGCGGGTAGTCGAGAAACGGGATCACCTCGTTCCAGGCTCGGCGCCAGCTCGGTGCAATGGCCGGATAGCGC
>NZ_LWER01000072.1:0-2730 GCF_001634775.1 Sulfitobacter sp. HI0027 | reverse complement strand
GCGAGAGCGCTTGAGGCCAAGATCGCGGCAGGCCTTTAGGAATTCGGCACGGTTCGGTGGCGCATTGCTCGCCAGCCGTCGGATCACTCCCTCACGCGCAACCGCCCGTTCCCATGCCGCATCATCTACGGCGTTGATGTCTGAGCGATCCACCATGGCCAAAACCCAAAAAAGGTATCTTATGTCCGATAATGAAACTATAGTCCGGGAATGAAACAGGAACATGAATTCAATGTATTCAATAACTTAGAGTCCAGTAATGAAGCAAGAGCGACATGGGTAATCTCACAAATAGCAGCACCAAAATCGAGGGTTTGGGCGGGTCGGAGTCCGAGATTTCGAGCTCAGCGTCCTATGACTCGTTGAACGGTGACGAACACGACGAGAGAACCTCTCGGGATCGAGCCTCAATCGCCCTGCCCGCCAATGTGGCCGGCTCCGGCGCGCTCGACCGGCTGATCGATACCGCCCGGGACTACGCTGAGGCCTCGACTGCTGGGAACACGAACAAGGCCTACGCCGCCGACTGGAAACACTTCACCCGCTGGTGCCGACTGAAAGGCACAGAACCTCTGCCCCCCTCACCCGAGATGATTGGACTTTATGTGGCTGATCTGGCTGCACCAACCGGGAAGACCCCTGCCCTTTCGGTCTCCACGATCGAGCGTCGTCTCTCGGGGCTTTCCTGGAACTATAGGCAGCGCGGCTTCACTCTTGATCGCAAGGATCGCCACATCGCCACTGTTCTGGCTGGGATCAAACGCAAGCATGCGCGCCCGCCGGTTCAGAAGGAAGCTATCCTGCCTGAGGATATCCAGGCCATAGTGGCCACCCTGCCCTACGATCTCCGCGGGCTCCGAGATCGGGCGATCTTGCTTCTGGGTTATGCAGGCGGCCTGCGCAGGTCGGAGGTGGTCAACCTCGACATACACAAGGATGATACACCGGACTCCGGCGGCTGGCTGGAGATCTTCGACAAAGGCGCGCTGCTCACGCTTAACGCCAAGACCGGGTGGCGCGAGGTCGAGGTCGGGCGCGGCTCAAGCGACCAGACCTGTCCCGTCCACGCGCTGGAGCAATGGCTACACTTTGCCAAGATCGGCTTTGGCCCAGTCTTCGTGCGCACCTCGCGGGACGGCAAAAGCGCCCTCGAGGCGCGCCTTTCCGACAAGCACGTCGCAAGACTGATCAAGGCAACCGTTCTTAAGAGTGGTGTCAGATCCGATTTGCCGGAAGCCAAACGGTTGGCAATGTTCTCAGGGCATTCCTTGCGTGCCGGGCTCGCCTCGTCGGCAGAGGTTGATGAGCGCTATGTTCAAAAGCACCTAGGACATGCGTCGGCCGAGATGACCCGGCGCTACCAGCGCAGGCGCGACAGGTTCCGGGTGAACCTGACCAAAGCGGCAGGGCTGTGAAGACCAGGAATCTTGAGGCGTTGGTGAAGCGCTAAGGTGAAATTCCAGCGCTTCAGTTTCAGCTTACTGCTTCAATTGAAATCGGGAGCTAAACGCGACAACCACAGGTCGTCCTCAGAAGTCTCTTCAAGCTCCTCCGCATCCTCAAGAGGATCATCAAAAATATTATACTTTATACATGCTTGAGGCTCCATATGTGCAAAATATGGCATTTTTGCATTTTACCCAAGGGTTTTGTCAGGGTGCGCCTGCACACTTTATATAGCACGTGCGCGCAATGGTCTGCGAGAGCTCGCTGATCGCGCTCAGCGTAAGGGAACCAAGGGCTTTGGACTGAACAGCCCCACAGAGCCGGCACTTGCATTCGCTTACAAACGGTCGTTTATTGGGGGTATATGAAACTGCAAAAGGCCTGCTTTGATGCCATTGATAGGCTACGCGCGCGTTTCAACCGAGGATCAGACCCCCCTGCCCCAGTCGCAGGCCCTGAAATCCGCAGGCTGCGCCGAGATCCATGAAGAACAGGCCTCGGGCGGCAATCGTGCGCGGCCGGTGCTTGCGCGGGTGTTGGAGCGCATCGGCAAGGGCGACACGCTGGTGGTCGTGCGGATTGACCGCCTCGCGCGATCCCTGTCGCATCTGCTGGAGGTGATCGAGCGGCTGGAGGCCAAGGGTGCATTCTTTCGTTCAATTCAGGACCCGATCGACACCGGATCCCCGCAAGGCAAGTTCACGCTGCAGGTCTTGGGCGCTGCGGCCGAGTTCGAGCGCGCCCTGATCCGGGAACGCACCAAGGCCGGCCTCGCCAGCGCGCGCACAAAGGGCCGCGTGGGCGGGAACCCTGGGCTGCGTGCCAAAGACCCTGCTGCTCTTCGCAAAGTGCGGCTGGCGCGACAGGACGGCTACATGGAGCGTTTGAACGAGACGGCACAAGATTGGGTGCCCCACGTGCGCCGGTTGCGACCCGGCTTGGCTTGGGAGGACGTGCTGCGCATCATCAACGGCCCCTTGGGGTCGAGTGGGGCTGAGTGCAGAAAACCCCTTTAAGGATTTTGCGCTTCTATTTTCCGCCAACGATATTCGCCTGTTAGGATGATATGGGCCCACCCAAGCGGCGATATGTGGGCGAGGAGTTCGGGTGGGCAATCCAATCCTGCCCGCTGTCGCCTTGCCACAGCGTTTCCGAGCTGTTTGGAATTCCAATAAATGATGATGGCGGTCAGCAGATTGAGGCCAGCGATGCGGAAGTGTTGTCCTTCCGTGGTACGGTCGCGGATTTCTCCCTGACGCCCGATCCGAAGAGCACCTTTCAGGG
>NZ_LWER01000071.1:0-1699 GCF_001634775.1 Sulfitobacter sp. HI0027 | reverse complement strand
TCACCATCCCGGCCAGCGGCTTCTGGTAACGCCGCACTCAAAGGCCTGACAGAAGCTCGCACTCGATCACCAACTCACGCAGATTGAAAAACTTCTTGCATCACGGACGGCAACCACAGAAGCCCTTGTGTGCCCGATGATCGGCGTCGGGAGCGAGCTTCCGGATCGGCGCAAAATAGCTGCGCAGTTTGTCGGTGATCACCACACGGGGCTGGCCGAACTGCGCGATGAGCCTTGCCAGAAAGCGCTTTGCCGCCCTGGCATTTCTGCGGGTTTGCACGAGGATGTCGAGCGTGTCGCCATTGGCATCCACGGCCCGCCACAGCCAGTGCTTCTTGCCACGGATCGGGATAACCACCTCGTCCAGATGCCAGTTGTCTGAAGGCGCTGGCCGGTCTCGTAGGATGCGGGTCGAGAAATGCCCGCCAAAGCGGTTGACCCAAAGCCTGATGCTCTCGCGGCTCACGATCACGCCGCGCTCGGCCAAAAGGTCCTCGACGTCCGCCGTGCTCAAAGCAAAACGGTGCCAGGCCCAGACGGCATAGGCAATGATCTCCCGGGGAAAGCGAAAGCCCTTCAGGCGCGGCATGGATGACGGCATTTTCATCCGAGATCCTGTAGCAGGGGCTCCACGACACAACAACTTGGCAATGCCCATCCAAGAATTGATCAACAACTCATCTGGAGATAGCGATCAGACGTTGATAGAGGCTATCGCGGACCTGGTTCGGAGGACTTTACTCGCTGCAGCAATACATCCCTGAAATAACCTGCGTGCAGCGTCAGAAAGCGAGATCGTGTGCCAATCAGACATGCTTGTGTTTTTCTGAGATTTATTAATGCAGCGGATTGCAAAAACTCTCGCTGTGCGCTCTGAGGCTACAGCCTTTCCAAGCTTCGCCCTTGTAAGCCAGTTCATTCGGAATATCCGCTAAATGCAAGTGTTTGGGACGGAACTCATACCAAGCCGTAGAACTCCACAGCGCTGCGAACGCTGCAACTTTTCCTAGTTTAAAGACAGCAAGGTGCTCAATATGACCCGAATAGTGATAATCAACCATTACGGTTCAACCACAGGCACCGGTATGGGCGGACGGCATCACTATTTCGCCCGGGAGTTAGCGCGCAAGGGCCATACAGTAACATTAGTCGCCGCTCGATCACATCACCGGCATTGCCAAGTTGTTGTGTCGTGGAGCCCCTGCTACAGGATCTCGGATGAAAATGCCGTCATCCATGCCGCGCCTGAAGGGCTTTCGCTTTCCCCGGGAGATCATTGCCTATGCCGTCTGGGCCTGGCACCGTTTTGCTTTGAGCACGGCGGACGTCGAGGACCTTTTGGCCGAGCGCGGCGTGATCGTGAGCCGCGAGAGCATCAGGCTTTGGGTCAACCGCTTTGGCGGGCATTTCTCGACCCGCATCCTACGAGACCGGCCAGCGCCTTCAGACAACTGGCATCTGGACGAGGTGGTTATCCCGATCCGTGGCAAGAAGCACTGGCTGTGGCGGGCCGTGGATGCCAATGGCGACACGCTCGACATCCTCGTGCAAACCCGCAGAAATGCCAGGGCGGCAAAGCGCTTTCTGGCAAGGCTCATCGCGCAGTTCGGCCAGCCCCGTGTGGTGATCACCGACAAACTGCGCAGCTATTTTGCGCCGATCCGGAAGCTCGCTCCCGACGCCGATCATCGGGCACACA
>NZ_LWER01000070.1:0-1483 GCF_001634775.1 Sulfitobacter sp. HI0027 | reverse complement strand
CCGGGGCCATATGCCGTGTTGGAGGCCGGCTTCATGTCAGGAAAGGCCTCGCGCACCCACGCCGTCATTGTGGTTCGGCATGGATAGCCTAAAGCACGCAGCGTCCATGAGATACAGCGGCCATGGGTTGCATAATGCTCTAACGCCATCTCCTTTTGCGCCAGCGAGAATTTAGGCGGGCGTGGTGCCGATCGTATCGGCAAGTCCTGCAGACGTTGGTATTCTCGATACCACCCTTTAAGGGCGTTCTTCGTTGGATACCCCAACTCACGGATGGTGGCCTGAGCGCGCTTGCCGAGCTTGATATAAAGCTTAACCGCGCGCAGTCGTTCTTCGTAGCTGTACATGAACTATCTCCAAGATAGTCCAACTTTTCGTCCGCACCCCCAATTAGATCAACGCACTCTACACCTAGACGCTGAAGCGACTTGTCCAGTTCGGCCTCCAGATGTTCTGGTGAGTTGTCAAAGCAGCGGTTTCCGTCAAGGTTGCGGGTAATCGTCGCCTTAGTAGCAATGAGGAAGTCCTGCCGCGCAAGAGGGTTGGCCTTCAGATAGGTTCCTATGGCGTTCTCTGATTTGCCCATGCCATAGATATTGGCGCTGTCGATATGGGTGATACCATGCTCGCGGCAGGTATTTAGGATCGCATGGCTTTCGGCTTCGTTCGTCGGGCCATACATGTCGGAAAAGGACATCGCGCCATAGCCGATGCATCCAACTTCTGGCCCATTTACGCCAAGTTTCCGCGTCTTCATAAAGCTCTTTCAGGTTCATATTAATGAAAAATCATGGCCATGATGCGAGAAAGAAGCTGGATTGTCGAGCTCACAGGTTTGTTGAAGCCCGCCAACGGCGATGGGAACGTTATCTGATTGTTCGGCTGGGAATTAGATTACATAAGTTAGCTTATGCGTTTTTTGGCAATGTAGCCGGCACATTCTAAACTGGGTTGCGACACTTCCGGTATCTTGCTGAAAAAGCAAGGAGAACAGACATGGCACATACAGAGCTGGATTTGCGTGAAAGACGCATCATCGAGGACATGCTCAGAGCAAAATTCTCGATCAACAAAATAGCCGCTGAGCTTGGGAGACACCGCTCAACAGTCTATCGCGACATAAAGCGGAATTTTTACATTGATGGCGAAATGCCAAATCTCAGTGGCTACTATTGTGTGATTGCACAGCGGAAGGCAGAAGCTCGACGTGCGCGGCGGCGGAAATTGATCCGTCTCCCTAAGCTTCGGAAGGCTGTTATCACTCAGTTGAAAGAAGGCTGGTCGCCCGAGCAGATTGCCGGTCGGCTTACATTCGAAGGACATGCCATTCGCGTCAGCCATGAGACGATCTACGCCCATGTTTACAGCGCTGAGGGACAATCCGAAGAATTAGCCAGATACCTTCCAAGTCGTCGCAAGAAACGACGGTCCCGGTATGCCAGACGCCCCCGAGACCAGGTATTCCCGCTGGATCGGTCCATTC
>NZ_LWER01000069.1:0-1741 GCF_001634775.1 Sulfitobacter sp. HI0027 | reverse complement strand
TTGTTGTTGGTATGACATCACTCGTTCGACAAACACGATCCCATCCCGAGCGAGCCAGCAAATGGCTTACATCGTTGCTTGAACGCAAACCTGCGCGTGTCGCAACCGTCGCCATGGCCAACAAGACCGCCCGGATCGTCTGGGCAGTGCTTACCCGCAACGAACCCTACAGCCCACGCACTGTAGCCTGAGACGAAAGGAACAACGAGTTAGCAAGACCCGCGAGATGATGGTGCATAAGTCTGCCGCCAAAGCCAAGACACTCCGCCGAATGGCGCGGGCATAATAGCCCGTAAAGCTGATAGGAACTTGGTTTGCGGAACCCATCAGGGCCAGCGGTCAAAACCGCGCAAACAGGCCGGACACATGACTGCTTCTGACAAATGCACAAATCAGATCAAAAATGTCTTGCTATGCAGGAGCCATCCACACAAGTCATTCGCTGCATGTGCAAACCCATATTTGCTTCGACACACGAGCGGACATTCAGACCGGCGCACGGGGCTGGTCCGTAGTGATCTACAATCAAAGCAAATTTTTGACCGTCATTGCCAGACCAAGTTGTAAAGAAATGGCACCCCGTCGGAAGTCGACATGTATGTCCTTACCGTCCCAGTTCGGCAACTCCGCTGGTGCCGTTTGCCTTTAGGACGATTTACCTGTCTACCTAAGTGAACTGAGTTCGCCTTGGGCGTGTATTAGCGGGTGTATGGATTGACGAACTATTGGAACGGCGAGCCGGTAGGAAAGAAAGAGTTGCTGCGCCTGTTGACACGCGGTGGCAAATGGCTTCGCTGGGAGGAAGAGAAGGCAGACCCGAACGACCCTACCAAGAAGCCCAAGGCCGGCTGCAAGGATCAGGTCGAAGAAGCCCTGATCGAGGCTCTGCATTCAACCAATGTCGTGGTGTTGCTGGGGTCCGGGGCATCCTTCTCCGCCAAGAACTTTGGCGGGCCGAATGCGCCGGGGATGGGTGACCTTTGGCATGCCGTGCGCGCTGATGTATCGGAAGACAATTTGGTTGACCACAAAGAGTTTGACGACCTGGCGAAGAAAGTCATGGGCGGCTTGCCGCAGAAAAGTAGTGATGGAAAGCACAAAACTGGAGATATCGAAAGCCTTTTAAGTCTCTGCAAGATGCAAATCGAGTTGCTCAGCATTCGATCAGAAAACGACCCAGATTTCACTGATCAACTTTGGTTGGAAGAGCTGACCGAGTTCGTTCGAGTAGCTGAGAACACGATCTTGGGCAAAGTGGGTTTTGTCGGCCCGAAAACTGATTTGCCAGCACACTGGGCGTGAGAGTGTCCGATCTTTTGTGTAACTGCGAACTGGTCCATGCTTCCTGAGAGGAGCAAGGACGATGACCATATCCAAGGAACTGCTGGACGAACTACTGAAGGGCTGCGAGCGGCCTGAAGACCTGCTTGGCGATGCCGGGCTAATGAAAGAGCTCAAGATCAAGCTGATGGAGCGGATGCTCGGTGCTGAGCTGACGGCACATCTGGGCTATGAAGACGGCAAGGATGCCCCGCCTGATCAGGCCAACCGTCGCAACGGCTCATCTGCCAAGAGATTGAAGGGGCAAGACGGCGAACTGCCTATCGCTGTGCCGCGGGACCGGCCCTCTCGGCAGATTGCTTTGCAATCGCCTGCCGGGTGGTAGACGGCAGCTTCGAGCCTGAACTGGTGAAGAAGGGGCAGACCCGCATTGATGGGATGGATGACAAGATTATCGGGC
>NZ_LWER01000068.1:0-52811 GCF_001634775.1 Sulfitobacter sp. HI0027 | reverse complement strand
CCTTGCTTGAACGCAAATCTGCGCGTGTCGCAACCGTCGCCATGGCCAACAAGACCGCCCGGATCGTCTGGGCAGTGCTTACCCGCAACGAACCCTACAGCCCACGCACTGTAGCCTGAGACGAAAGGAACAACGAGTTAGCAAGACCCGCGAGATGATGGTGCATAAGTCTGCCGCCAAAGCCAAGACACTCCGCCGAATGGCGCGGGCATAATAGCCCGTAAAGCTGATAGGAACTTGGTTTGCGGAACCCATCAGGGCCAGCGGTCAAAACCGCGCAAACAGGCCGGACACATGACTGCTTCTGACAAATGCACAAATCAGATCAAAAATGTCTTGCTATGCAGGAGCCATCCACACACGCCGTTCGCCGCGCAACGCACGAACGGCAGCAGTGGTTCAGCTGGCGTCTTTGAACTCAGCGTATTCGCCACGGACCCGGACCGTCACGGTAACGTCCGCGCTGTCTCGGTTGCGCCAGAACCAGCCGTGTTCGCCGTCGAATTCAGCGACGATCTCGCCCTCGGACCCGGTCGAGCCACGACCCTTTTCGTAGGTCACAGAGTTTCCTCCGCCGTGGCCGTGCTGGTCAAAGTTGACGCGTCCACCTTCGACCAGCATGCGGTATTCCGCGGTTTGTCCGGCGTCCATCACGAGCTTCCACTCGGCCGAGTCGCCGGGTGCCAGCGTGAAGGTGGTTTCATCTCGCCATTCTTCGGCTGCTTCGGAGGCGGCCATTTCCTGCGCATGGGCGGCACCCACGAACAGGCCAAGCACCTCATTCAGCAGGTTTGATTGCTCTTCACCTGCCATGCCCATCTGCCGGTCGGCTTCCGCTTCGTCGGCAAGTTGGGTTTGGATCTCGCCCATCTCGGACAGGCCGATGGCCCGGCCGAGGCCGGTGGGGTCGATGCCGTATTCGGCAGGCAGCACCACGGTGACGAGGATCGCCACGGCAGACGCCCCGGCGATCACGGTGGAACGGATGAGTTGCTTCGAGCTGGGGAGTTCGTCGAGGCTGGGTTTTTCTGCGTTAAACATCTGTAGTTCTCCTGTCGAATTAGGTGGCCACGAAGAGGCCGGTGAGCTGGTAGCCCATGAGAATGAAGCCGAGCGCCATCATGACGACATTGGCGGTGTAGGCTTGGCGGAAGAAGTTCGGAGACTTCCGCCAGAAGCCCATGATGATGAGGATCACGGCCAGCGCCATGATCTGCCCCAGTTCCACGCCAACGTTGAAGGCCAGCAGGTTCGCCAAGAGCCCTTCGGAAGCGATGTCATAGTCCAGGATCTTGGTCGCGAGGCCGGTGCCGTGGAAGAAGCCAAAGATCAGCGTCGCGATCTTGGTGTTCGGCTGGAAACCGAACCAGCGCTGGTAGGCACCGAGGTTGTCGAGCGCCTTGTAGACGACCGAGAGGCCGATGATGGCGTCGATGATGTAGGCGTTGATGCCCCAGCCGAACCAGACGCCAAGCAGCATCGTGGCCGAATGCCCCACGGCAAAGAGGCTGACGTAGATGCCGACATCGCGCATCTTGTAGAGGAAGAAGACGACACCGAGCAAAAACAGGATGTGGTCGTAGCCCGTCACCATGTGCTTGGCCCCGAGATACATGAAGGGAATGATGTTCACCCCCCAGATTTCCTGAATGTAGCCGGCGTCACCCTCGGTAACGTTGTGGGCCGCAGCAGCACCCGCGCTGAGCGCGAGCGCCACGAAAGTCAGTAGATACGGGAGGGCAGTCCGAGATGGGCCCGGATGCCACAGATCCCGACGGGAAGTGGTCATAGATTCGTCTCCGTTAAATTGTCTGTTCTCTTGTCGCGCGCCGCATGGGCGCAGAGATCAGATGCGCGGAGGTCGCTCTATCCTTTGAACGGGCCAGGGCCCGGCATCGGATGTATCCGGACGCTTGAGGTCCCAGTATCCTTGAAAGGGCTGCGAAATGCGGCCTGCGATCAGGATCGCCTGGCTGTGGTCGTGGTCGGCTGTGTCATGGCCATGGCCGTGCATCGCCCAAGCGAGGTCTTCTTCCAGCCCGTGAGAATGCCCATGCTCGGCAATCATCTCCGCGTGGTCCTGGATTGTCTCGAAGATCAGTGGCGCGTGGGAAAAAGCCGGCATCAGCGAAAGCGCCGTGCAGAGAAACACTGCAAGCAAGCTTCGTCCTGTTGTGTGTGCCCTCGTCATCGCTGTCCGCTCGCGGTCCTTTTCGGACCACCTTGCCCTATCCCCCAGGGGAGGATAGCGTCACCCTATGACAAATGAACACCCCCACGCAAGCCACGGCAAGGTGGTTGCCCGGCTGAAACGTGCCGAAGGCCATCTCCGCTCGGTCATCGCTATGATCGAGAACGGTAAGCCCTGCGTCGATGTCGCTCAGCAGCTTCAGGCTGTAGAAAGTGCCATTGCCAATGCCAAGCGCGCCCTGATCCACGACCATATGGACCATTGCCTCGACGCCGAGGGTTCCGAGACCGACAAAGCGGAGCTCAAGGCCATTTCCCGCTATCTCTAACGGGGATTCCATGCTTTCCATTCTCGCTGATCGCACCTACCGACATCTGTTCCTCGCCCAGGTCGTCGCATTGCTTGGCACCGGGCTTGCCACGGTGGCGCTTGGCCTTCTGGCCTACGACTTGGAAGGCGGAGATGCAGGCCTCGTGCTCGGCATGATCTTCACCATCAAGATGGTCGCATACGTTGGCATCGCGCCGATCGCCGGGGCTTTCGTCGACAAGCTTCCGCGCCGGACGCTATTGGTCACGCTCGACCTCGTGCGTGCGGGCGTAGCGCTGGCCTTGCCGTTCGTGACTGAGGTTTGGCAGGTCTATGTCCTGATCTTCCTGCTGCAATCCGCCTCGGCTGCTTTCACGCCGACATTCCAGGCCACGATCCCGGATGTCTTGCCGGAAGAGGCTCGCTACATCCGCGCGCTGTCGCTGTCGCGCCTGGCTTACGATCTCGAGAACATCGTCAGTCCGGTTCTGGCGGGTCTGTTTCTGGCTTTAATGTCCTACAACGCGCTGTTCCTCGGCACTGTTGTCGGCTTCCTCGCCTCTGCTGTGCTGGTCGTGTCGGTGATATTGCCGAGTCCGTCGCCGACTGAGCCGCGCGGTATCTACGACCGCTCAACCCGGGGCATCCGCATCTATCTCGCAACCCCACGCTTGCGAGGATTGCTGGCGCTGAACTTCGCGGCCGCTGCCGGGGGAGCGATGGTGTTGGTGAACACAGTCGTTCTCGTGCGCGGTGAATTGGGGCTGCCAGAAACCGCGCTGGCTTGGACAATGGGAGCATTCGGCGCAGGCTCCATGTTCGCGGCACTCGTGCTGCCGAAGTTGCTCGACCAGGTGCCAGACCGCCCGGTCATGTTGACCGGAGCAATCATACTCACCTCGGCGCTGCTGTTGCTCGCCGCCCTCATTCTTGGATTTGGTCTGTCATGGCCGCTACTTTTGGCCGCGTGGTTGGCGGCGGGTGCGGGCTATTCAGCAGTGCTGACGCCATCGGGTCGGTTGTTGAAGCGCTCGGCACATCCAGCAGACCGCCCCGCGATCTTCGCGGCGCAGTTCGCGCTGAGCCATGCCTGTTGGCTGGTAACCTACCCCTTGGCAGGTGTGTTGATGACAATGGCAGGTGCGCCGGTCGCGCTCCTGAGTCTCGCACTGCTATCCGCTTTCGGTATCGCCGTAGCTGTCTGCCTATGGCCCGCGGATGACCCGGAAGTCATATCGCATCGTCATGACGACTTGCCTGCGGATCATTCCCATCTTGTCGAACATGGAGGCGGGCGGGTTCATGCACATGCCGCGGTAATTGACGCGCTCCACCGGAAATGGCCCGGATGACCTTTTCAGAAAGGGCGCTGAGGTAAGCTGTTGCGCGGGCTTTGAGCGCCTATCGGCTGGGCAGCCCGCGCATGGAGGGCGTTTAGGTTAGATGATCCTGACCTGAGTGCCCACTGGCGTGATCTCAAACAGCTCTGCGATCTTTTCGTTGTAAAGCCCGATGCAACCGTCCGAGGAGGGGCGCCCGATCTTGCGGGTGTCGTGGGTGCCGTGGATCAAATAAGCGGGCCACGACAGATACATCGCGTGGGTGCCAAGCGGGTTGTCCGGGCCCGGCGGCATGTAGGTCCAGCCGAAGCGTTCGACCTGGCTGGGCGTGGGGGTCCAGTCCGGGCCGATCTTCTTGCGCACGATCCGGGTATAGCCGCGTTTGGTAAGCTCCTCGGAGATCGGCACCGAGGTCGGGTAGATGCGATAATCAGACCCGTCGGCATTCCAGTAGTGCAAGGCGCGCGAGGCGGTATCGGCGACAATCGTGCCGACACCCAGATCATCGAAGTGGTCTTGCCACCGCTGGATCATGAAGCTCGAGGCATTGCGGCGGGCTGGCTCTGCGGCCCGTGCCAGTGCTGGGGCGGCAAGGCCGGCCAGCCCAGTCAGGATTGCGGCCCGGCGGGAAAGTCTGATGGTCAATTGCATTCTCCTTTCTGTTGAAGTGCTTGTTTCATTGTTTAGCTGCGCGCCAATTCGACAGCCTCTTTCAGCGCCGCCGCATCCATGCTGCCCGGGTAGAGCGTGGTGCCGATGATAAAGGCCGGTGTGCCCTGCAATCCGATCAGGCTGGCCTGTTCGCTGTTGCGGCGCATCAGCCCGTCCCATTTGCCGCGGTCGTCGCGATAGGACTGGTCAAGCGCCGCGAGGTCGAACCCTGCCATTTCCAGAGTCTCCTCGATCAGCTGATCGCTGAGTTTACCCTCGGTCTCCATCAAGGCGGTATTCGCCTTTTCGTATTGGCCAAGGGACGCCGCCCCGAGGGCAAGCTGGGCAGCCCGGATCGAGGGTGCGCCGAAAATCGGCCAGTCTTTCATCACCAGACGGATGTTGCCGTCCGCCTCGACCACCTCCGTCAGCGGCGGGTGGTTGGCTTTGCAGTAGGGGCATTGGTAGTCGAAGAACTCCACGATGGTGACATCCCCTTCGGGGTTGCCGAGCACCGGGTTGTCCGGGTCGAAGAGCACGTCATCGACGGTCAGTTCCTTGGCGAAGGCCGGCGTGCGGAACAGCGAGAAGAGACTGGCGCCGCCGGTGGCTGCGATGGCGCTGCCGGTCAGAAAGGTTCTGCGTTTGATCATGGGCATGTATTTCTCCTATTGCGTTTTGTTGCCTGTGGGGGTGCGGCCCGGTGGCGTCGTGCCCTTGCCGCTTTCGCTCTCGCTCAGCACGACCACATGGGCGCCGTCCTTCACGCGCTCGTGCAGGTCGAGGATGTCCTGATTGAACAGACGGATGCAGCCGGATGAGACGGCCTTGCCGATCGAGAAGGGGTTGTTGGTGCCATGGATGCGGTAGAGCGTGTCGCGCCCGCCCTTGAAGAGGTAGAGCGCGCGGGCGCCGAGGGGGTTGTCGAGCCCGCCCTCCATGCCGTTGCGCACCGGGCCGTAGAGTTCGGGGTCGCGGCGCAGCATGTTCTGTGTCGGCGTCCAGCGCGGCCATTCCCGCTTGAAGGGGATCACCCCCTCGCCGGCGAAGCCGCGACCCTGTTCGCCCACGGCCACGCCATAGCGCAGAGCGCGGTCGTCCTCGAGCACAAGGTAGAGGAAGCGAGCATAAGGGTCTACGATGATGGTGCCGGGGGGCTCATCGGTCCAATAGTCGACCTCCTGCCGGCGGTTGCGTTCGCTCAGCGCCGCTTCGGGGACTGCGGGGATGGTCCGCCCGCTGTCCTGCATTGCGCCGTAGAGCGGGTCGGGCTCTGCGGCGGCGGGAACCATGGGCGCCGCGGTTTCTTGCGGCGCTTCGCCGGGCGGCGTGGCGCAGGCCGCCAGAAATGCGATCGCTACGAGCCCCCCGAAGGTCATTGGTTTCAAAGTCATTCCGTCTCCTGAAGTTCTTGCATGCGGTTGATGAGTTCGGCGCGTGATATCTCGCCGGTGTGGGCCGCGATGAGGTTTCCCTCGGCGTCGAAAAACAACGTGCTGGGCAGGCCGAGCAGATCGAAGTGCTCCATCAGACGTTGGGTGTCGTCCAGCACCACATGCGTGTCACTCAACCCTTCCTGATCGAGGTAGCGGCCAACGGCCGAGGCCGGTTCGCCCTGATTGGCAAAACGCAGCACCACGTCATCCTGGGCCTCGGCCAGTTCCATCATCATCGGCATTTCGCGCCGACAGGGCGGGCACCAGCTTGCCCAGAGGTTCACGATCATCGGCCGTCCATCGGTCTCGGACAGGCGAACCGGAGTGCCGCCGAGGTCCGAGAGGGCAAAATTTGGCAGGCTGCCCTGCGCTTCGGTCGGGAAGATCCAGCCAGCGGCCGCCTGGGCCGAGCCGGCTAAAACCACCACAAGGGCCAGCGGGCGCAGCACTGCGGGGCATCTCACGATCGCGGCGAGGCCCACGAGCGCAATTCCGAAAAGTCCCGCAATCGGTTCGAAACCCCCTTGCCAGACGGCCAGAGCCGACAGCGGGGCGTCGGCGAAAGCCTCGCGGTTGACCAGGACAAAGCCAAGCCGGGCCGCGACGATCCATGACGCCAACAAATGCCAGCCCCAGCGGTGAAGGGGGCCGGCGAGCGCCGGGCGGCGGCGACCCACCACCTCCAGCACCAGCAGAACGACGGCAAGGGCGATCACCGCGTGCAGTCGGTCGTTCGCGAATACCAAGGGACCGATGGAGGTCGCGTTCATTGCACCGCCCTCGCCGAAGCCACCACCTCGGCAGGCCTGGGTTCGCCGATAAGCCGCGTGCCCTTTCGCTCCTGCCCCTCCGCGTCAAGGAAAACCATCGTCGGCGGTCCGACCGAGCGCAAATGGTCAAGCAAACCCTGGCTTTCTGCGTCGAACGTGGTGAGGTCCGCGGCAATGACCTGCATTTCCGAAAGCGCTGCCTGCACCTCGGCATCCGGCCAGACGCGGCGCTCGATAGTGCGGCAGCTGACGCACCATTCGGCGGTGAAGTAGATCATCGCGGGCCGATCCGATTGCGCCAGCGCAGCCTCCAGTTCCGGCACCGATCGGATCGTGGTGAAGTCGATCGCCTTGTCACTGACCACATTCTGCGACCCGCCAGTCAATCTCGCGAGCGGACGCAGCGGATCGTCTCCGCCGCTGGCTGCGCCGATTCCCATGAGGCCACCAGCAAGAAGCGCCAGCATTCCTGCCGCCTGCCGCAGTCGCTGGATCGGCGCGGCATCGGCGTCCTGTCGGTCAAGCGCGCCAAGGAAGACGCCCGTCAGGACCAAGGCCCCGGCCCAGATTGCCAATCCGGCGGCAGGAGGCACCACCCGTCCCGCCAGCCAGGCGGCCATGGCGAGAAAGATGAAGCCGAAGAGGCGGTTCACCAGTCGCATCCAGCGGCCTGCGCGCGGCAGGGCACGGCTGCCGAAGGCACCGAGGAGCAAGAGAGGCACCCCCTGGCCGAGGCCGAGAGAGAACAAGGCAGCAGCGCCGAGCGCGGTATCGCCGGTCTGGGCAATATAGAGCAGCGCTCCGGCCAGTGGCGCGGTCACGCAAGGCCCCATGATCAGGGCCGAGGTGAAGCCAAGCCCGGCAGCCCCGGCAAAAGTGCCCCGACGTCCGATGCCTGCCGCGGCCATGCGGTCGTTCCAAGCCTGCGGCAGGCGCAACTGGAATACGCCGAACATGGACATTGCGAGAGCGACGAAGAGCAAAGCCACGGCACCGACCGCCCATGGCGATTGCAGGACGATCTGAAGGTTCTGCCCCGACCATGCAGCCGCCACCCCCAGAAGTGCCAGCGCCGAGGACATGGCAAACACGTAAGCCGCGCTGAGGGCGAGCCCGCGCCGTGCGGTCAGGCTTTCGCCTTGACCTGCAAGAAGCCCGCCGAGGATCGGGATCATCGGCAGAACGCAGGGGGTAAAAGCCAAAAGCAGGCCGAAGCCGAAGAAACCCAGCAATAAGAGGCCCAGGCCGCCGCGTCGCACCAACCCATCCACCAGACCGGAGTCGTCGGCCAGCGTAATGCCGGCCGTGGGTGCGGAAGCCTGCTCTTCTGCTTCCGTCGCAGCCGACGCCGGTAGTGCAGGCAGGCTATCGGTGATCGGCGGGTAGCAGATCCCATCTTCCTGACAGCCTTGGTAGGTGATGCTCAGCGCGCCGGATACGGGGCTAATTCGCGCACTCGCCTCGTCGTAGTAAACCTCTACAGTGCCAAAGGTCGGGTCGTTCTTTTGCTTGCCGGGCTCACTTTCCAGCGGGATTGACACCCCGCTGGCCGTCTCGACGGAGAGGTAGTCGCGGTATAGGTAATACCCATCGGCGATCTTCCAACGCAGCACGCGGCTACCATCGGGCTGTGGGGATACCGATAGAGCAAACGCCGCGCGCGGATCGAGCGGCGCCTCCGAAGAGAACAGGCTGTCCTGAGCCGTCACAGGTCCGGCAAAAGCCGCGATGAGCAGAAAGGCCCGAAGAGCGGTGCAAAGGAGCGCGAAAGGCCGGAGGGATTCGATAAGATGTGCTTTCATGCTGCGCTCCTCGACCCCCAACCTTAACGCTGGCTTAATGTTGAAGGCCGAAACCGAGCGCAGTCAGAAGGAAACGAGAATGCGGATATTGGTGGTGGAAGACGATGCCTCACTGGCGGACGGGTTATGCACCGGTCTGCGGTTGCACGGCTTCGTCCCCGAGGTGGTGGGCACCTGCGCGGACGCGCAGGAGGCATGGGAGCAGAATGGCTTTTCCGCCGTGGTGCTCGACATCATGCTGCCCGATGGCTCCGGCGTAGAGTTGCTGCGATCTATGCGGGCCGAAGGCAATCGGACCCCCGTGCTGCTGCTGACGGCGCTTGATCAGACGGGCGATCGGATCGCCGGGCTGGATGCCGGGGCCGACGACTATCTGGCAAAGCCTTTCGATCTTGGCGAGCTCGGGGCGCGGCTGCGGGCCATCACCCGGCGGGCAAAGGGCGAGGCAAGCGGCACGACCTGTTGGAACGGATTGGAGTTCGACCCCGCCCGCATGGCCGGGCGCACCCGGAGCGGCGAGGTGCGCTTTTCTCGCAGGGAATTCGCCATCCTACAGGCGTTATTGGAACGGCCCGGCGTAATCGTTCCTAAGGATCGGCTCGAAGAGCGGCTCTACGGTTGGCAAGACGGTGTGGAGAGCAACACCGTTGAGGTGCATGTCCACAAGCTCCGCGCCAAGCTGGGGGCGGCGTTTATCGAAACCGTGCGCGGGGTCGGCTATCGACTGGCGGAGGAAGGCGCATGACCTCTATCCGCACGCGGCTCTTTGCCATTCTATTGCTTGCCACCGGCGCTGTCTGGTTTTCGGCGGCATGGTGGATTCAGCACTCCACTCGGGTCGAGGTAGAGCAGGTGCTGGATGCCCGCCTCGCGGAAGCCGCCGGGATGGTGTCTTCGCTGCTTTCCGACGGCCGTGTCGAACTCTCGAGCGCCGCGGGGGCGATGGAAGCCCTGACCACGCGGGCCGACCAGGGGTATTCGCGGCAGCTTTCCTGTCAGATTTGGTCGCTCGACGGAACCATGGTAGGCGCCTCGGGCAGTGCCCCTGAGGGGCGGCTTACCGAAGCCGATTCAGGCTTCTCGGAAACTCTCGTGGACGGGGAACGCTGGCGCGTATTCACAGAAGTAAACGAACGCCTCGGCCTTAGGGTTATGGTAGGCGATCGCCTCGCCGTTCGGGACCGTCTCGTCAGTGATGTGACCCGGGGATTGCTTGTGCCGGCGCTCACCATTCTTCCGTTTCTTGCCGGGCTGATCTGGCTTAGCGTGGGCCGCGGTCTCGCACCGCTTTCACGCATGGCGCGGGCCTTGTCTGCGCGTTCGGCCGACAACCTCGAGCCGGTCGAGGAAGGCCCGCTGCCGCGCGAATTGCACCCTATGGGCGCTGCGTTGAACTCTCTGTTCGGGAGGGTTGCCGCGGCGCGGGAGCGCGAACGCAGCTTCTCTGCCTATGCGGCGCATGAACTGAAGACCCCGCTTTCCGGCATCAAAACGCAGGCTCAGATCGCCGCCATGGCCCCGGACGAGGAAACCCGCCGGCACGCGCTGGCACAGATCGAAAAAGGGGTGGCCCGCACTGATCGCATGGTGCGCCAGCTATTGGAATTGGCGGCCGTGGATGGTGCGACAGGTGGTGGCGGCGGTAAGTTTGACCTGATGGAGGTGATCTCCGGCGTTGTCTCTGAGATGCGGCCCCCTGCCGATGCGAAGGGAATCGATCTTCATGTTGATCTTCCCGAATCTCTGCCTGTCGTAGCCGGCGACCCCGTGCTGGCGACCCTGGCGCTGAGAAATGTCACTGAAAACGCCATTGCGGCCAGTTCAATGGGGGGCGTCGTCGAACTTTGCGTGGCTGTTTGCCAGGATTTGGCGGAAATTACCGTATCCGACAGGGGGCCGGGTATCTCAGCGGAAGACCGTACTCGCATAACGGAGCGCTTTTTCCGCGGTCAAAACGCTCAAGGGGGTGGCAGCGGTCTGGGTTTGTCCATTGCGCAAGCGGCTATGGAGCGTATCGACGGAACCCTAAAGTTCTGCACGCGGAAGGGTGGTGGAGAAAACGTCACCTTGACGTTCACGCTAATGAACGCAGGTGTTCGCTGAGCGACAGGTGAGAACTTTCTTTTCGAACAAGCGGTTTTTCTCGCCAGGTCGTTAAAGGCATGGGGTTTGACGGCGAAATCCGCCAGTATACCAGACTTGCTCAGATCACGATCTTCGCTGTCACCCTGCCTATGTTGACCGCTCAAGGGCGCGCGCCCCGCTCCCCCACACTTCAATTTTGTTAATAGATCTGTCTGCGGAAACAGATCGAGAACCCGACGTGGTGGATACCAGTCAGGCGATCATCCATAAGCTGACCTTCGCTGTGCAAAGCAGGAACGGCGGCTTTGGGCCGTGAGCGGCGCCGCACCTGAGGCGACCAGGCGCTTGGTCCGCCGCGCAGCGAAGATCTGGAGCGAGCCCAGACCAAGATGCTGCGCGCCACGCGAATGTCGGCTTTAGAGTCGCGCGCAGCTTATTCATTGCCAAGTGACCGCTTCAGATTTTCTTAGTTCAGCCGCCCATAAAATGTCATTCTGGCGGCTTCAGAAAGCTCGACGTCGGGTTCGGAATTGTACGCAAGAACAGCCAGAATACGCGTTAGGTCGCCTTCGTTCGGTGACACACGGTGAATAGAGTTGCGACCCCGGAAAAAAACCAGTGTACCAGCTTCAGCCTCGACAACTTCAACAGGTGCTTTTCCATCCAGAATTTCATCAACTTGTGTGAAACCCATCTCGCCTGAATCGGCATCGCGCACATCGTTGACATATTCGAATGTTCCTCCCTTTTCAGGGGCTTGCACCATCAGGGTGATGGCAAATGACGAGTTGTCAAAGTGCCAGCCAAGCTCTTCTCCCTTTTCGGCAAAATGCAGATTGATGGAAGATAGCGGGTCTGCATATTCGTGTATTTCCTTCTCGCCAAGAACATCACACAGGAAGCTCCGGAAAACCGGGGCGTCATAGAGTTGGCGCAAAGGCGATAGCTGCGGCATCAGATCGTCGGTGATGCATCCCTTGGATGAGGTCACAAAGCGGTTGCGCGCATGGTCATCGGCGAATCTGTCGTCTTTCGGGGTCAGGTAGACATTGTGCTGCTTTGTCGATTTGAAGACCTTGTCTTTGTTGGCAATGCCCTCGTCACGAACCGTGTCGATTGCGTTCTTCCGGACAAACCCCGGCATCACAAAGACACCCGCGTCCTCGAACTGTTTCTTACAGGCGGCACGGAATTCCGCATCGTCTATCGGAAAGGCTTCCAGGTCGATAATTTCATTCAGTTCCATGCGTATCTCCCGCGATTCAACTGCTATTGCGTGTTTGGTACAGGGACGCAAAGAACAAATAAAACTGTTTTTTGTTGCCTTTAGAATGGAAAAACTTCATCAAGCGTCATGGCAGATATTACACTCAAACAATGCCGTTACTTCCGGGCCGTGGCTCAGACAGGCGGAATCGCATCTGCGGCGCAAGTTGTTGGCGTCTCGCAACCCGCTGTTGCCCAGGCCGTTGCGAAACTGGAAGATCAAACAGGTCTTGTGCTGTTTCGGCGCCTGCATGCGCGCGGAATGGAATTAACCGCGCAAGGTGTTGAATTCCTTCGCTACGCGGAGCAGATGCTGGTCTATGCAGAGCAAATGAATGTCGCCGCAGCAGACATTGCGGCGCACAGAGTTGGACGCTTGCGTATCGGGTGTTTTCAGTCGATTGCCCCGTTTTACCTGGCAAAGATTGTCTGCGGTATGTCGCAGTATATGCCGGGCGTTGTTCTGGATGTGCAGGAACTGTTGCAAGAAGAATTGACCCTGTCTTTGGGCCGAAATGAGATCGACCTGGCGATCCTTTATGATCTTGGTCTTGATGAAACCCGGTTTAAATTACGCCCCCTTGCCGCGGCACCCCTCTATCTGATCGTCCCCCCTGATCACCGGCTGGCCACAAGAGAGTCCGTGTCGATCTGCGAAATCGACGATGAGGAATTTGTTCTTTTTGATGCCCCACAAAGCCGGGACTATTTTCTAAATCTGTTCAGCAAGTTCGATATCAAACCGCAGATTGCGTACCGGTCATCGTCGATTGAAACGGTGCGATGCTACGTAGCAAACGGGCTTGGTGTTTCGCTTTTGTCAATGAAACCTGCAGACGACATGACATACGATGGCGGCCGGACTGTATCGATCAAGCTCAACGACGCAACGCCGCCGATGCAAATCGTCATCGCTTCACATCTTAAAGCTCCGGAAAACCTGCTCGCTGAACGCTTCGCGACCACTTGTCGGAACCTGTTTGCGAGACAGAAGAACCCTTAGAGCGTTAAGAGGGAGGTGCCTGTAATGGTAAGAGTGGTCGTTGGGAAAATTTTAGAAGAAGAATGCCGGCTTTGTCCGCACATCGGACACCAACTCATCCTTCACTACTGACGATGCTCGCGCGCGCAGTAGTAGCCCGGTTTGAGCCCGTGTTCCCCGATGCTGGGCCGCACATGAATGTCTGCTATAATCATGCCGAACAGATAAAGTCTGGATCAGCCGATGAAAATCTACGTAACAAGTGTCTTTGTGGACGACCAGGACAAGGCAGAGAAATTCTACGTCGATGTTCTTGGCTTCAAGGTGCGGAATGATATTCCTCTGGGGGAGGATCGTTGGCTGACGGTCGTATCGAGCGAGCAACCAGATGGGCCTGAGCTCTTGCTGGAACCCAGTTCCCACGCAGCAATACCGCCTTATAAGAACGCTCTCGTTGCTGACGGGATTCCTGCCCACTCATTCAAAGTCGACGATCTCGATGCGGAGTGCAAAAGGCTTCACGACCTTGACGTCAAATTTGCACAGGAACCAGTGGATGCCGGATCAGTTCGCATGGCCGTATTCGATGATACCTGCGGAAATTTGATCCAGATCATCGAGATGAAGGACGAGCCGCAAAACTGACTTCGCAAAGGGGACACTCGCATTGCCGCGCCGAACGACGGCTTCGTCCGCGCTGCTGCCGCTCACTCAAAAGCAATGCTGCGCAATGCACGAATGACCGGAATGCGAAAGCTGCGACGTAGCGTTCAGATCGCCGTTGGACGGCGACTGTTGGCCGATTACGGAAGCCTTCATGACGGCGGCGAGCGGACCTTCGCTGCGGTCGGGGCCAAGGTCCGCTATAGGACGGAACGATCCGAGCTTAACAAATATTTTTCTACCGTTCCTTCCGCATCCGGCATCTTCCTGTGCGCGGCTGAAACGGGAGTTAAGTTAGGTGTGAAGGATGTCTCCGAACTGCTTTTTCCAACAAGCAAAGCCCCTATAGCTCCACAATTGAATTCTCAGACTCACTGGAGCGTCTCGTAACGAAATACAGCAGGGACGCCGCGCAGGCTGGAATTGCGATCCCGAGAGCCATTGGCAAGGCGGAGGACGCCCCGCCTACGGCCACAAAGCTGGAAACGGTGAAGGCGAGGGCGAACTGGATGGCACCCAGAAGCGCCGATCCCATTCCCGCCGCGGCCTTGGTCCATTCCATCGCAAGGGACATCGCATTTGCCGAAAGCAGGCCCACCAAGCCGATCGATACCCACAGGGGCACGACAAAAACCAACAAGGAGTCTGTCTGAGACAGAAAGGTGAGTAGGATGGTAGATGCGGCAAAGAGCGGCAAAGCGGTCTTGAGTATTTGTTCTGGTTTGAAACGATTGAGCAATATCCCATTGATCCGGCCAAAGATAATTAACGCGGTCGCGATGATCGCGAACATGATGCCAAAGCCAATGGAGCTTAGCCCAAAAATCCCTTGGAATACCCCCGATGAGCCTGTGATAAAGGCAAACATACCGCTTTGGATAAAGCCCGCCACCAAGGCCATCGTGACAAACCCGCGTTGCGAAAGCAGGCGTTTCGCGGCTTTTACGCCATTGTGAATGGGCGCGGGCTGTCGATCCTGAGCGGGTAGGGTTTCGGGCAGGGTGACCACGGAGAGGGTCAAGGCCACGAGGCTGATAAGCGCCATCGTTGCAAAGATCGACCGCCAGCCAAACGCTTCGAGAAGCAGGCTGCCCATCGTCGGTGACGCGATGGGCCCGAGTGTCAGCAACATGACCAGCACGGTCATAACCTTCGCGGCCTTTTGCCCCTCATAAAGATCTTTCACCATGGCGCGGCCGACGACCATTCCCGCACTCGCGCCGATTGCCTGTAGGAACCGTAGGGCATTGAACCATGCAATGTCATTCATCAGCGGCAGTGCAACCGAAGTGACGGTGAACAGAACGGTCCCTACAAGAAGCGGGCGCTTGCGTCCGTAGGTATCGGTCAATGGGCCAATGAGAATCTGTCCAAAACAGAGGCCGAGAAAAAAAATCGAAAGCGAAAGTTCAGCCGCCGTATGGGTGGCGTTCATCGAGGCCGCGAGATCACCGAGAGCGGCGAGGTACATATCCGTGGCCAACGGGGGGAAGAGGGACAAGAGGCCCAAGGTGGCGGTAACGGCAAAGGCCCGTTTCGGGGTAAGGGAAATCTGTGACATCTCGGCTCCGGCGACAATATTAGACTGCGGTCTATTTGCAGTTAGTGGACGGCAGTCTAATGATCAATCACGGACTATTCTGCATCTGTGAACAGGAACTGTGCATGTCAGGAAAAAAGCCAATCGGACGGCCCGCAAATCAAGACGCCAGCACGGCATTGAAGGCTGTGGCTCTACGTCTGGTTCGTGAACTGGGCTATGAGAAAGTCTCGGTTTCGGCAATCATTGAGCAGGCTGGCGTGGCGCGTCAAACGCTCTACAACCGCTGGAATACGAAGGCTGACCTTGTCCTCGAAGCCGTTTTTGAGCAGACCAACACCTATGCCGCCGAACCTTCTTGGGACGGGGCAGAGGATTGTCGGACCTTGCTCGAAGGTTTCCTGATCCGTATTTTCGAACACTTGCGCATCGACGGGGACACCCTGCGCGCGTTAATCGCGGCCTCTCAGCAGGATGCAAAGTTCCACAGCTCGTTTCATGCAAATTTCGTTCTACCTCGAGAGCAGATGATCACCGCTTTGCTCCGCCGGGCGCAGGACCGCGGAGAGCTTTCGCCGGGGCGGAACGTGGAGATACTGTCGACCTTGATACATGGCGCATTCTGGTATCGCTTGCTGAACCGCGGGGTGTTGGACGCTGGGTTCGCAAAGGAAATAGTGGCGGAAACCTTCGCCTGATCGTTCGGCACTCTGCACTCGGTCTAGGGTTGGCGCAGAAGTGAATGCTTTGCCCGAAGTGCCCGAGGCAATGCTCGGAAAAATCAGGACGGCGGCGTCAACAGGGCCGCCGCGGCGATTGTTCCTTCCCAAACTATGTCCAACGCGGCACCCAGTGACAGTCCTTCTCCGTGTTCCCAGAGGAAGATTGCCCTGCCCACGGCGTCGGTCGTGTAATTTGCAAGTGCTGCGGCGGCTTGAGGGTTCTTAACGCGCTGGCTCAGGCATTCTGTAAGCTCTCTGCGCTCCATCATGAGGAACCCTTGCAGAATACCTCTCGCTCTTTCGTTTGAACGCAGAACCGTGCCGATCATCTTGAGAATAGGTTCATCATTGGTCAGCGCTGCGAAGTGTTGATCCAAGAACATCTTGAGATCGTCCGCGAGCGGTCCGTTTCCGCTGCGTAACGCTTCTTTCGCAGCCTCCGAAAAGGGGGGCGGAGCCCCAACCGCAGCCGTTTCCTTGTTGGTATAGTAGTTAAAGAAAGTACGCGTGCTGATGCCAGTTGCAGCAGCGATCTCCTCGGTCGTCACATTCTCTAACCCTTTTTGAACGGCCAGATCCAGCGTCGCCAGCTGAATGTCCCGCGCCGTCTGCTGTCGTCTTCGCTCTCGTAACGAAACTGTCATGTCTGAAATCCTTGCGTACTGTGCAATTTATGCCTACAAGGCACCAAACCAGCTGGATAGTCAAGGATCGAGAAGCACATGAAGATCGGCGTTTGGAAGATGTTTGGCGCAGCGCTTGCGTTGGCGGGGGCTGCCACGATGGCGAGCGCGCAGAGCGGCCCTCCCGGTGGCATGCCCCCCGCGGGGCCGCTTGAGGTGGGTGTGATCGACATGCAGATGCAGGAAATCCCACGCATTGTGACCACGCCGGGCCGGGCCGTTGCGTTTCAAGACGTTGAAGTGCGCCCGCGTGTCGGCGGTGTGGTCGAAGAAATCCTCTACACGCCCGGACAATTGCTTGAGGTCGGGGATCCGCTTTTCCGGATCGACGATGCCTCTTATCTCGCGGCTGTCGCGACAGCCCGTGCCAATCTGGCCACTGCCGAAGCCAACTTGCCGGTGAAGCAGGCGGCCTATGACCGCGCCGAACAACTCGCCGGACGCGGCTACACCGAGGCGGAGGTCGAGGCGGCGCGTGCCAGTCTGGCCGAAGCAAAGGCCACGCTTGATGCAAACAAAGCGGCGGTTGATTATGCCGAGACCGAGCTGTCGTGGACGACGATGACCAGCCCGATCGCCGGGCGTGCAGATGTATCAACCGTTTCGGTTGGGGATTTGGTTACGGCTGGGCAGGCCGACGCCTTGACGAGCATCGTTACCTCCGATCCGATCTATGTGGATATGATGGAGGCAAGTGCGCGTATCTTGTCGGTGCGCAGCGCCATTGCCGAGGGTGATCTGCAACAAAACGACACCCTCCAAGCGACATTGACCTTAGAGAACGGCGACATCTATCGTGGTACCGGGCAGTTGGTCACACCGGGCAACAATGTCTCGACCTCCACCGGAACCGTGACCATCCGTTTCACCTTTGACAACCCTGACCACATCATCCTTCCCGGCATGTTCGTGCGGGGGGAAATCGTGCTGGGCACGATGCAAGCCTACCTTGTTCCGCAGCGTGCAGCGACGCGTGGCAACTCAGGTAAACTGACGGCTTATGTTATCGGTGAAGACGGCAAGGCCGAACAGGTGACGCTCGAAGATGACGGTACCTATCAGAACGCATGGATCGTGCGTGAGGGGCTGCACGATGGGGACCGGCTTGTCGTGCACGGCCTTTCATCCGTCCGCGCAGGGCAAGAGGTCAGCCCCGTGACCGTGACGATCGACGAGGATGGCGTTTCTCGCGATATCGCTGCCCCCGCGGCGGAGGATTGATTGATGGCGCGTTTCTTCATCCACCGCCCTGTTTTTGCTTGGGTTCTGGCGATTGCAACCATGTTGCTGGGCGCTTTCAGTATGACGGGTCTGCCGATCTCGCAGTATCCTGATATCGCGCCCACCACCGTTCGAATTTCTGCCACCTATACCGGGGCCTCAGCCGCGACGGTGGAGAATTCTGTCACCACTGTCATCGAGGACGGGCTGACGGGGTTGGACGGGCTCACCTATATGACTTCGTCCTCCAGCGAAGGTGCGGCGAGTGTATCGCTGACCTTTGATGACAGTATTGATCCTGACATGGCACAGGTGCAGGTCCAGAACAAACTGCAACTGGTCGAATCCCAACTGCCTGACGCCGTGACGAGCCGGGGCGTTTCCGTCTCCCGATCGACCAGCTCGATCCTGATGGTCGGAGCGCTGGTCAGTGAAAACGGCAGCTATACCTCGCTTGAACTGGGCGACCTGCTGAGCAGCACGATTGAAGACGCGGTGCAGCGCACGGCGGGGGTAGGGTCGATCAATGTTTTCGGCACCGAATACGCAATGCGCATTTGGTTGAACCCCGAAAAGCTGTTTCAATATCAACTGACCTCCGCTGACGTGACCTCAGCCGTATCCGAGCAGAACACGAACGTGACGGTCGGCAGTCTGGGTGAGCAGCCGGTGGTAAAGGGCCAGCAGTTCACGGTTTCCCTTTCGGCGCAGTCCCAGCTTGAATCGGTTGAGGATTTCCGGAACATCTTGCTGAAAACTAATACGGACGGGTCGGCCATCTACCTTGCCGATGTCGCCACGATCGAACTCGCCGAAGAGGACTACGGCAGCATCAGCCGCTTCAACGGTCATCCGGCGGCGGGCTTTGCGGTGAACCTTTCCACCGGTGCCAATGCGGTGGATACCGCCGAAGCGGTGCGGGACGTGGTGGGCAATCTTTCCTCCGCGTTGCCCGAGGGCGTTGCGGTCGAATATCCCTATGACACCTCGCCCTTCGTCGAGGAATCCATCGACCAAGTCTATGAGACGTTGATCGAGGCGATTGTCCTCGTCTTTCTTGTCATCTTCCTTTTCTTGCAAAGCTGGCGGGCCACGATCATCCCGACCATCGCCGTGCCGGTGGTGTTGTTGGGAACCTTTGGCGTTCTGTCCGCCTTCGGCATGTCAATCAACACCCTTTCCATGTTCGCATTGGTCTTGGCCATTGGTCTGTTGGTCGATGACGCGATTGTCGTCGTCGAGAACGTCGAACGGGTGATGGAAGAAGAAGGGCTGGACGCCGTCACCGCCACGGAAAAGAGCATGGGAGAGATCTCCTCGGCGCTCATCGGGATCGTGATGGTGCTTTCTGCTGTGTTCCTGCCGATGGCCTTCATGGATGGGTCGACGGGGGTCATCTACAAACAGTTCTCGGTCACGATCATTTCGGCGATGGTGCTATCGCTTTTCGTCGCCCTGATCCTGACGCCTGCGATGTGCGCGCAGCTTCTCAAACCGAACCATGACAAGAAAACTCTGCTGCCGCTGCGCTGGTTCAATGGCGGCCTTGACCGTCTGACGGGTGGCTATGGTTCGGTTGTCGGGCGGTTGTCCATGCGGCCTTTCCGTATGGTGGTGGTATTGGTTCTTGTCGGATTTGGCGCGTATTGGGTCTACGACCGTCTGCCGTCGTCGTTCCTGCCTACGGAAGATCAGGGCGTGCTTATGACCATGATCGAACTGCCACAGGGCTCGACAGTCCAGCAAACGGCCAACACGATTGAACAGATCGAGCAATATTTGCTGACCGAAGAGACCGAAATGGTCGATGGCGTCTTTGCCAATGTCGGATACAGTTTCGGGGGATCCGGTCAGAACTACGGGATGATGTTCATCAGACTCAAAGACTACGAAGAGCGTCCCGGGCTTGATGCGGCTGATCTGATGATGCGGGCCAATGGCAAGTTCTTTCAATCTCGTCTGGGCAGCATCTTTGTGCTTCAACCGCCTGCCATTCCGGGGCTGGGCACGTCTTCGGGCTTTGCGATGTACCTCGTCGATCAGTCGGGCGCTGGGCAGGAGGCATTGAGCGATGCCGCCGATCAACTGGTCGCGGCAGGGCTTGCTGACGGTCGCGTGACCAACCTGCGCGGCAACGACGCGGCGACAGAACCTTCGTTGAAACTGCGTATCGACCAGCAGAAGGCCGAGGCTCTGGGCGTGTCATTGTCGAGCGTGAACACCATGCTCGCGACCGTGTTCTCTGGCACCTATGTCAACGACTTCCCTCTGGGCAACAACCTGCGTGAGGTCATTGTACAGGGCGGTGCAGACTGGCGCATGCAGCCTGATGATATCGACCACTGGTATGTGCGTAACGAAAGTTCGGAGATGGTGCCACTGTCGGCCTTTGTCAGCCGTGAATGGGAAACCATCACGCCCAAACTGTCGCGCTATGGCGGCACCCGCGCACTGGAGCTTTCTGGCGAAGCGGCAGCGGGGATCAGTTCGGGCGATGCGATGGAGGTGATGGAACAGCTTACCGCTGATTTGGACGGCTCTTACGCCTCGGCCTGGACAGGATTGAGCTATCAAGAACGGTTGTCCGGCGATCAGGAAGCCATTCTCTATACGATCTCGGCGCTGGTCGTCTTCCTCTGCCTCGCCGCCCTCTACGAAAGCTGGGCCGTGCCCTTTGCGGTGATGCTTTCGGTGCCCGTGGGCATTCTGGGGGCGCTGGTGACAACGTGGTATTTCGGACAGTCGAACGACGTCTATTTCAAGGTAGGCCTGCTGACCACGATCGGCCTTGCGGCGCGAAATGCCATTCTGATCGTAGAGTTCGCGGAATCCCTACGGGCGGAAGGCAAAGCACTGCTGGAAGCCACCGTCCTGGCCGCGCGCCAGCGTCTGCGTCCCATCCTGATGACCTCTCTTGCCTTTGGTTTTGGCATCATGCCGCTGGTGCTCGCCTCCGGGGCAGGGGCCAATGCGCAAAAATCCATCGGGACGGGGATGCTCGGCGGGATCATCTTTTCGGCGGTCATCGGGATCGTGATGGTGCCGGTCTTCTACGTCGCCGTAATCCGAACAACAGAAATTTTCCGTAAGCGAGTGGAGAAAGCTCAGTGAAACCTTACTATCTCGTACTGGGTCTGCTCGTTGCGGGCTGTGCTGTCGGCACTGATTACCAGCGCCCCGAAGTGGCCATGGAGACCCGGTTTGTCGGAGGCAATGCAGAGCAGATCGGCGCGGTAGCCACTCAGCAGTGGTGGCTGAACTACAAAGATTCGAACCTCACAAGTCTTGTTACGCGGGGCCTTGCCCAGAACCTTGATGTGATCGCTGCGGATGAGCGCATACGCCAAGCGCAAGCGGAGTTGCGCACAACCGGCGTAAACGCCGCAGCGGACGGATCGCTAACCGGATCAGTGACCACATCCGGTGGCGACGGCACCAACGGTACAAGCACCGTCGAAAGCGGGACATTAGGTGCCTCGCTGGTGATCGATCTGTTCGGTGGTATCCGGCGTGAGCGCGAGGCCGCTGTCGCCTCTCTCACCGCCGCCCGCGCGGAGGAAGAGACCGTTCGTCTTGCATGGCTGGCCGAACTGATCGCCGCCTATTCCGACGCGCGCTATTACCAAGAGGCGATGGCCTTGACGCGCACCGCCATCGCCACGCGCGAAGAGACGGTGAGCATCACCCAAAGCCAGTTCAATGCGGGCGCGGCGACGGAATACGAAGTGGCCGAAGCGCGGGCCTTGCTGTCGACGGCGCGGGCCGATCTGCCGCAGTTTGCCGCCCTGTTTGACGCAAATGTCTACGCCATCGCGACACTGCTGAACGAACCTGCGGGACCGATCAAGGCACAGATGCAAAAAGGCGCGCCTCAACTCTCCAGCCCCGGGGATGCGCGCACCGGCGTACCGGCGGACCTGCTTCGCAACCGACCCGATGTGCGCAGCGCCGAAGCCGATTTGGCCGCTGCCGTGGCCAACGTGGGCGTCGCCGAGGCCGCGCTTTACCCGGCCTTGTCCCTGTCCGGAACGGTGGGCCGTACGGACGCCACAGATGCGTGGAGTTTCGGGCCGCAATTGTCCCTTCCAGTATTCAATCAGGGCCTCTTGAAAGCCAGCCGTGACGCGCAACTCTCTGTCGCACGGCAGGCCGAGATCGCATGGCGGGCCTCGATCAACGAAGCGGTCGAGGATGTTCAGGTGGCACAGTCCAACCTGTCGCGGGCGCGGCAGAGGGCGCAGCTGTTGAGAACTGCTGCCAGTGACTACAGCCGGGCGCTGACATTGGCACAGGAGAATTATCGAAACGGTGCCATCACGCTGTTGAACCTGCTGGAAACCGACCGAAACACCAATGCCTCAAGGATCTCTGCGGCTTCGGCCACGAATGAAGCGGCGCAGGCTTGGGCCACGCTGAAGATCGCGACAGGAGCGGGGGCGGCTGTGACTGGTCAGCCGAATAATTGAGCACATATTAACGCTGGTCGTGAAAGGCCGAACACATGAAACATACTGGAAAAATTGCTGCCCTGATCGCCGTTGCTGGGTTAATTTGCGTTACACTGATCTTGTTCGGAGCACGCTTGGGGCTTTGGGAGCCGATCATAGGGTTCGGGCTTTACCGGAGCTACTTCAACGCAATAGGGGCGGGCATCTTCAGCGCGGGTTTGATCGCTTTGGCCATCCACCTTGGGCGGGGCGAAAAGGGTTGGGCTGCGATCGGCGGCGTGGTCGCGTTGCTTGGGCTGGGGGTCCTGTTTCCCCTCATTTCAAGCACCGTGAACCCCCAACCGCGTTCCGCGCCAATTCATGACATCACGACTGATACCGCCAATCCCCCGGCCTTTGAGGTGCTGGATGACACCCGCGCGGGTGCGAGCAACACGCTGAAATACGGCGGTGCAGAAGTGGCAGATCAGCAAGCGACGGCCTACCCCGATATTGCGCCACTTGAGACCCGCCTGAGTACGGATGCAGCCTTTGAGCGGGCATTACAGGTGGCAGGCGAAATGGGGTGGGAGATCGTTGCGACCGATCCAACCCGCCATCGGTTCGAGGCCACGGCGCGCACCTCTGTTTTCTATTTCGCCGACGATATTGTCGTTGCAGTTACCCCTGCCGAGAATGGGAGCCGCGTGGACATGCGCGGCGTTTCACGGGTGGGGCGCAGTGACCAAGGCGTCAATGCAGCGCGCATTCGTACCTTTCAACAACAGTTCCATAGGGAGTGAGCAATGAGGTTTCCGAACTCAAACTTTGCCTCTGCCGCGCTGATCGTATTGGGCCAGAGCATCCCATTCTCAGCCCATGCGGAGGCACCAAGCCTCCAGAGCGACGGGCCCGTCATTCATCTTGCCGATAACCTTGACGAGGAAGCGTCGCTCGGCTGGTGCATCGATACTGAAGGGCGCGGTCTGAGCGATCAGCTTCATGCCCATTCATGCAAACCGGAGGGGGACGACGTGTTGTTCACCTATGCGGCAGAGACGGGCATGATCGCGTCGGCGACCTATGATGGTCTGTGCATGGCGTATAGTGATCCGGAGAATGCCGAAAACCCATTTGGTCTGATCTCCTGCGACAAGGCCGATCCCGCACAGCAGTTTGTTTATGACGACGCGAGTATGGAGATGCGTTTGGGGTCTGATCCCGCGCAGTGCGTCACCGTTGCGGAGCAAATTGACGATGCGGGCCCATACCAGTCCCGCGACTTGATCCTCGCGCCATGTGGCGCATTGGAGGCCAGCTTCAAACAATGGGTCATCCATGAGTAAGAGGTATGAATATTTGCCGTCACCGTACATCATGCGGTGACGGCAACGCATATCGAGAAGAAAGCGTATCAATCGGTCAAAATCGTAATGGTAGAACCTTTCTTCCGTCTCACGTTATCTATCGGGAAAGTCCAATTGGTATTAGGCAGGTGGGTGCAATCCGTCGCGGGCGTTACCTTTCACAGTCTCTCTGCCATTGTGGGTATCGCGCGCCCGCGCCTGTCTCGCCTTTTGAAAAAACTTGGCGAGATCCCAGCGGGCGCAAGCGAAATCGAAAGCGGGAACATGGTGTTCGAGGCTGAAAAGACTGTTCCATTAGTTCGGGCAGTCAAAACTGCCGTCTCCCTACATGATGTCGCGGAGTACATTGGCGCCAGTAAGCGTCAGGTAGAATCCCTTTACCGCAAGGGGATCATTCGTCCTCTATTCCCCCAGAAACGGTCGCGGATCGGTTCGCCAGGTCGTTTTTGCCCAGGAACACCTCGACAGCCTCCTACAGCGGATCTCTGAATTACCCGAATTTAGAGAGAGGGTGGCTAGGGAATTTCACCCAATTTCCTATGCTTGCCAGCGTGGCGCTGGGCACTTCGAGGAAGCCCTTTCCGGCATTCTTGAGAATCGGATTCCGGCCTTACGCCATACTGGGAAGATTGGTATCGGCGCGATCTACGTTGACGTCCACTCCATGGTGTTGATGAAGAAATCCGCCTGACCTTTAAAGAAATCTGCGTTCAACAAGCCCGCCTCGGCGGGCTTGTTTATAGCTATTGTTTTGGGGTTCGCGGGATCTTACCCCGATTTCCGAGGCATCTTGGCTCCGACTTCATGAGGCGCTGAAATAGCGCTTAGTATTCGTTCATTTTTTCGAGCTTGTCCGAGATGACCCTATCCCGATTTACAGTCAGACGGCTCTGCACTTCACCTGATCAACATCGCTGCTGGCCCCGCTTGCGGAGGGCTTGCGTGAATATGAACCGATGCCGCTGACAACTGTCACAATGGCGAAAACTGGCGCCGTTTAAGCGCCAGCGACATTCATTTCGTTCCGCTAAATCAGGTCCCGACCGGGGCTGCTGCCGCTCCGTTTCTGCGGAACGCTACAACCCCGATGATCGCCTCAATTGCCCCACAATCTGGTGCAGACCGGAGGAATCTCGCCTTCGATCGCCGCCATGGCGTCGACGATAAGATCCTCGCGCCAGCGGCGGCCTGCGATTTGCACGCCGATGGGCTGTGGTCCGCTGGGCAGCTCTGCGATATGCGTGGGGATGTTGCCCGCGGGCAGGCCGGTAAAGTTCATGACGAAAGACCAAAGCCCCTTGCCCAAAACCTCACGAACGCCTTCCAGACCTTCGGTGTCGCGCCCGGCTGTGAAGAACGGGGCAAACATGAAGGGGGTCAACACGAGGGGGTAATCCTCTAGGAACATCGACCATTCGCGCGCGTAATGGGTGCGTTTGGCGACCATGGCAAGCTGCTCGGTGCCTTTAAAGGGCGGGTATTCGGTGTAGTAATTTTCAAAGATCGCCTTCAGATCGTCAGACCCATGGGTCCGGATATCCTCGCCCATCAGGGCCTCGACTTCGCCCATGAGGGCGCGATACCCATTCTTCCCGGTTTCATAGGCGAGCGGCGGCTCCACCTCTTCGACGGCATAGCCCGCGTTGGAAAGCGCAGATGCCGCCTTGTCGAGGGCGGTGGCCACGTCCGGGTGCAGGCCAAATCCGAAATCATCGCGGGTGAAGGCGACGCGGATCGGGCCTTTGATCACTTCGCCGCGCCATGGCAGGGGCACGTGAAACGGATCACGCGCATCCGCGGCGATCAGGCTGGGCATCGACAGATGCAGGTCCGCTGCCCTGCGCGCAATCAGCCCCTGCACCGACATCGATTGCGCCAAAAAGCCCCGCTCGGCCTTCTGGCTAGGGTTGAATGCGGCCACCCGGCTCAGACCCGGCTTTACCGTCACCGCCCCATTGGCCGAGGCCGGGAAGCGCAGGGAGCCGCCGATGTCATTGCCGTGCGCCAGCGCGCCAATCCCCGCCATGACAGCCGCCCCAGCCCCGCCGGAGGAGCCGCCCGCCGACAGGTGCCGCCCCCAAGGGTTGTAGGTGCGCCCATAAAGCGGGTTGTCGGTATCGGCGCGAAAGGAAAATTCCGGCGTGTTGGTGCGCCCGATCACGATTGCGCCCGCTTGTTTGAGGTTGCGCACCACCGGCGCGTCTTCGGGCGCGATGACATCTTTAAAGGCAGGGACGCCGTTGCTGGTGGCGTGGCCCTTTTGATCTACGTTGATTTTGATGGTCACCGGAACACCGTGCAGCGGCCCCTTGGGCGCGCCGCTTTTGTCGAGCGCCGCCGCTTCGGCGCGGGCCTCGGCGGCGAGGTTTTCGACCACCGCGTTCAACGCCGGATTGACCTCTTCCATGCGCGCAATCGCCGCCTCGGTTGCTTCGATCGCCGAAAGTTTTCCTGCGCGGGTCGCGCTTGCGATTTCCTGCGCGTCCCATTGCCAAAGCGGTTTACTGTCGGTCATTCCGGTTCCTTTCGTTCAGTCATTTTTCAAAGCGGCATCCGCGCCCCGATGTCGCGAACTTCGGAGAAAGAATTTAGCAACGCAAGTAAATTCGGGGCGAATTGCGCGGGCGTCGACGGGGCTGGTTATATTGCAGGCTTTTCGCAGGCCTCGCGCGGCTGGCCAGAGTTTTGGGGCAGAGCGGTCCCGAATGGGCGGCCAAAAACACGATCATCCGGCCATGATGGCGTTGGCGGCTTCGATGGCCAAGGGCGCTGCTTTGGCGACAAACTCTTCCGGCGTGTATTCCGAGAGGGAACCGGCAAGGTGGATCGCGCTGAGAGGGGCGCCGTTGCGGTCGGTGATGGCAACGCCCACCGCCACTTCGCCCAGTGCATATTCATCGCATACCACGGCAAAGCGGTTTTCGCGGGCGAGGCTGAGTTCGGCCATGATCGCTTCGGGGTCGGTCTTGGTGCTGGAGGTGAAGGGATGCAGCGGTGCGCGGGTAAGAATTTCGCGCGCCTCGTCTTCGGGAAGCTGCGAAAGCGCCGCGCGCCCGCCTGCGGTGCAAAAGGTTGGCACGCTGTGGCCCACAAGAGTCGCGAAAAAGGTCTCGCGTTTGCTTTGCATCCGCAGGGCATAGATCAGGCGCGTCTCGTCATAGAGGCTCAGGTCGACCCGCTCGCGCAGGGATTTGCGCAGCTCCAACAAGACCGGGGTGGCTTTTTGCACCACGGGGTCGAGCCGCAGCAGATCAAGCGTGTGATCCAGCAGGCGGATGCCCGGTAGATATCCACGGTCGTCCCCGCTGCGCCGGATATAGCCACTCTTTGTGAGCGTATGCACCAGCCGTTGGGCCGCGGATCGGTCGATCCCGGCGGTCTTGGCGATGTCGGAAAGCGTCATCGGTCCGGTCGCGTGGTGGAAGGCCCCCAGCACCTGCATTGCGCGATCTGCTGCCCGGACGAACAATCGGTCGTCATCTGCCTGATTCTGCGCCGCCTGCGGGGCGTCTTCTCGGAAAAATCTGCTCATGAATGGCCTGTAGTTGACGAATCGTTAATGCGCCGCTTACGCTTGCTCTGCACTATAGATGTATTGCTATGCGATACTCAAGAGGTGCAGTCCCGCAAATAAAGGGGCTGGTAAGGCGAAGGAGACAGGTTTGGGAAGTGGTTCTGGAATGCGCGTTGCTGTTGCGGGCTTTCTGCACGAGACGAACACATTCGCCCCCAATCCAGCGGATATGGAGGCTTTCCAACGCGGCGGCGGCTATGTCCCCATGGTGCGCGGCGCGGCGATGTTGCCCGCTTTCCAAGAGGTCAATCTTGGCATGGCGGGCGCGCTGCGGGTTGGACGGGCTCAAGGTTGGGATATCGTTCCGATCCTCTGGGCAGGGGCAATCCCCTCAGCCCATGTGAGCCGCGACGCCTATGAGACGATCGCCGGTGAGATCATCGAAGGCATCCGAAATGCCGGGCCGCTCGACGGGGTCTTTTTGGACCTGCACGGCGCCATGGTGGCTGAACATCTCGACGACGGGGAAGGGGAGCTGCTCCGCCGTCTGCGCGAGGTCGTCGGGCCGGATTTGCCCATCGCCACGGCGCTTGATCTTCATGGCAATATCTCTGAAGATTTTGTTTCGAATGTCGATGTGCTGGTCGGTTTTCGCACCTATCCGCATGTGGATATGGCCGAAACCGGCGCCGCCGCGGCACGCCATCTTGACCGGATCATGACCACAGGCCTGCGCCCGGCCAAGGCCTTTCGCCAGATGTCATATCTGGTGCCGATCCCGTTCCAATCGACCGAAATGTCGCCGGGGCGCGAGATCTATGAAGGTGTTGCTGCCTGCGAGGCTGCCGGGGCGCTATCGGCCAGCCTGTTCATGGGCTTTCCAGCCGCGGATATACCGGACTGTGGCCCAGTGGCCGTGGCCTATGGCGAAACTCAGGCCGACGCAGATGCCGCCGCCGACAAGCTTGCGGCGTCCTATGAAGCGGCAGCGCCCGCTTTTCTAAAGAACGAAGCCTATGACCCCGACGCAGCGGTGGCAGAGGCGCTCTCACGCGCCGCCGGGCCGGGCCGGGGGCCTGTCGTCATCGCCGACACACAAGACAATCCCGGCGCGGGGGGCGTTTCAGCAACCACCGGCATGTTGCGCGCCTTAATCAAGGCAGAGGCGCAGAATGCAGCCATCGGTTTGATCGTCGACCCCGCCGCCGCCGAAGCGGCCCATCTGGCCGGGGTCGGGGCCAAAGTTAACGTCGCCCTTGGCGGCCATGCCAGCGTGACGGACGACGCGCCGTTTCAGACGACGGCCACCGTGGTGCATCTGTCTGACGGGACGCTGCGCGCAACGGGCCCCTATTACGGCGGCACGGCGCTGAACCTCGGCCCTTCCGCCTGTCTGCGCATCGGCGGGGTTCATGTCGTCGTGACCAGCCGCATTGCCCAGATGGCCGACCGCGAGATGTTTCGCTTTGTCGGCATCCCACCCGAAGAGATGGGCCTGCTGGTGGTCAAAAGCTCCACCCATTTCCGGGCAGACTTTGCCCCCATCGCGCGCGACATCCTTGTCGCCTGCGCGCCGGGGCCGATGCCCCTCAATCCTGCCGACTTGCCCTTCACGCGTCTGCGCGCTGGGCTTCGGCTGTCCCCAGATGGTCCCCGGTTCGGGGCCGACGGTGCACCTTCTGCACCACCTGATCATGGCGGCAAAACTGCCATGGCCCAATAAAAAATCAAAAGATCACTCAACAAGGGAAAACCACATGATACCTCTACGATCCGCACTGAAACAGTCGCGCGGACTTGCCGCCGCCTTCGCCGCCACCACGGCGCTTTTGGCGCCCGGCTCACTGGCGGCGCAGGATGGCGAAACGACCATCACGGCGGTCATGCACTCGGGCCTGCGGGTTCTTGATCCGGTCATCACCACCGCGCATATCACCCGCAACCACGGCTATATGATCTATGACGTGCTGACCGCCGTGGACGAGAACTTTGAGCCGCAGCCGCAGATGGCCAGCTGGGAAGTCTCCGAAGACGGGTTGGTCTATACTTTCACCCTGCGCGATGGGCTGATGTTCCATGACGATGCGCCGGTCACCGGCGAAGATGTCGTGGCCTCTCTCAAACGCTGGGGCAAACGTGATGGCGGTGGCCAGCTGATCTTTGACGTGACCGAAAGCCTTGAGGCCAGCGACGAGAAGACCGTCGTTTGGACCCTGACAGAGCCTTTCGGACCGCTCTTGTCGGTGATCTCCAAACAATCCGCGGTGCCGCCTTTCATCATGCCCAAGCGCGTGGCCGAAACCTCGGCGGATGAGACGATCACGGAATACATCGGCTCCGGTCCTTTCGTCTTTAACCAAGACGAATACGAGCCCGGCGTGAATGTCACCTATGAGAAGTTCGACGACTACGTCCCACGGGACGAGGAAGCCTCGTGGATGGCGGGCGGCAAGGTGGTCAATGTCGACCGTGTGGTCTGGACCACGATGCCCGACGCGCTGACCGCGATCAACGCAATCTCGGCGGGTGAGATCGACTACCTTGAACAGGTACAGATCGACCTGCTGCCGATCCTCGAAAGCAGCCCCGAGGTCACCGTCGAGACCCGCGATGATCTTGGCTATGTGACTATCGGTCGGCCCAACCACCTGCACCCACCCTTTGACAACAAGTTGGTCCGTCAGGCGGCCATGGCGGCGTTGGATCAGGAGTCGATGCTGCAAACGATGCAAGGCGACCCGGCCTATTATAACGTCTGCGGCGCGATCTTTGGCTGTTCGACACCCTTGGGCGACGAAGCAGATGCAGAGATCGTGACCGGTGGCGCGGACCCTGAAAAGGCCAAGGCGCTGCTCGAAGAAGCGGGCTATGACGGCACGCCGATCGTGTTGATGGCGCCGACGGATGTGATCAGCTTGATCAACCAGCCGGTCGTGGCCGCTCAAGCCCTGCGCGAAGCCGGTTTCGAAGTCGACATGCAGTCGATGGACTGGCAATCGGTCGTGCAGCGCCGTGCCCAGCAAAGCCCAGTCTCTGAAGGCGGCTGGAACATGTTCTTCACCAACTGGATGGTGCCCGAGATTTCGGACCCGCTGACCAACGTGATGGTCAGTGGCCGTGGTGACGAGGCATGGTTCGGCTGGCCCGATGACCCCGAGATCGAAGAGCTGCGCGCCAAGTTCATGAAAGCCGAAGGGCCCGAGGCGCAAAAAGAAGTGGCTGTCGAGATCCAGAAACACGTCATGGATAACGTCAACTACATCATGATGGGCGAATATCTGATCCCGCAGGCGCGCCGCAACACGATCCAGAACATGCTGCCATCGCCCGTGCCGGTGTTTTGGAACATGACCAAAGAGGCGGAGTAATCCAGCCCTCGGAGAGCGCGCCCGCCGCGCTCTTCACCTCTCATTAATTCCACGCGCAGCTTGACCTGCGCGGCCTGCTTTCCTTCCGCCGAAAGGGACTCTCCGGAACATGCTCGTCTATATCCTGAAGCGCGTGCTGGCCACGATCCCGGTGATGCTAATCGTCGCCGTCTTCGTGTTCTTGCTGCTGCGTCTAACCCCCGGTGACCCCGCCGCGATCCTCGCTGGCGACGCCGCCACCCCCGCGCAACTTGAGCGCATTCGCGATCGTCTAGGTCTGAATGATCCGCTGCTGACGCAGTTCTTTACGTGGATAGGCCAATTGGTACGTGGGGATTTGGGCGTGTCGCTGCTGTCAAACACCTCCGTTGCAGGAATGTTGGGCGACCGGCTGGGGCCAACCATTAACATCGCGCTGATGACCATCACGATCTCTGTCCTGCTGGCGGTGCCGATGGGGGTGATTGCCGCATGGCGTCACCGGACATGGGTCGACTTTCTGGTGATGTCCTTCTCGGTGCTGGGCTTTTCGGTGCCGGTCTTCGTGATCGGCTATATCCTGATCCAGATCTTCGCGATTGAACTGCGTTGGGTGCCGGTGCAGGGCTACAAGGCCCCGTCGGACGGCATTGGGCCGTTCTTCTCGCGGGCCATTCTGCCGTCGCTGACGCTGGCCACGATCTATGTCGCGCTCATCGCGCGGATGACGCGGGCCTCCATGCTCGAAGTTTTGGGTGAGGACTACATCCGCACCGCGCGGGCCAAGGGCGTGCGCGAGAATGTCGTGCTGTTTCGCCATGCGCTGCGCAATGCCGCGGTGCCGATCCTGACCATCATCGGCACCGGTTTCGCGCTGCTGATCTCGGGCGTGGTGGTAACGGAAAGCGTCTTTAACATCCCCGGCATCGGGCGTCTGACGGTCGATGCGATCCTCGCGCGCGACTACCCCGTCATTCAGGCAATGATCCTGCTGACCGCGGGCATCTATGTCTTCGTGAACCTCTTGGTTGACGTCTCCTATTCATTCTTCGACCCAAGGATCCGGTACTGACATGATCGAGCAACCCCAATCCCGTCACAGCGCCTTTCAGGTGCTGACCGGACTGCTTTCCCTGCCTGCGGGCGCAAGGGTCGGTATCGGCCCCATGCTGGCGGCACTGACCCTTGTAACCATCGTGCTGGCTTCCATTTTGGCACCGCTCTACGTGCCCTATGATCCGCTGGCGATGAACTCAGCCGCGCGGCTCAAACCACCGTCCGAGGAGTTTCTGCTGGGCACCGACCCTTACGGGCGGGACACATTCTCCCGCGTGATGGTGGGCGGGCGCGTATCGCTGCTCATTGGCGTCGGCGCGGCGCTGGTCAGCGTCGCCATCGGCTTGGCCATCGGCCTTGTGGCTGGGTTCTTTCGGATGGCCGACAGCATCATCATGCGGATCATGGACAGCCTGATGGCGATCCCTGCGATCCTGCTGGCAATTGCCTTGGTGGCGCTGAATGGGCCGAGCCTTGGGTCGGTGATCATCGCGATCACCGTGCCAGAGGTGCCGCGCGTGGTGCGGCTGGTCCGCTCTGTCGTGCTCTCAGCGCGCGAGGAACCCTATGTCGAGGCGGCCATCGCGCTTGGCTCCTCCATGCCCAAAATCCTGATCCAGCACCTGATGCCCAACACCATGGCACCGCTGATCGTGCAGGGCACCTATATCTGTGCCTCGGCGATCCTGATCGAGGCGATCCTGAGCTTCCTTGGCGCGGGCGTCAGCACCGAGATCCCCACATGGGGCAACATCATGGCCGAGGGGCGGACCTACTTTCAGATCAAGCCGGGGCTGATCTTTTGGCCGGGTCTGCTGCTGTCGCTCTGCATCCTGTCGATCAACCTGTTGGGCGACACCGCACGCGATCTGCTCGATCCGCGCATGAAGAAACGGGAGGGCTGAGAGATGCAGTTCAAGAACAAAGACTTCTCGGAGGCGCGTGAGGTGCTCAAAGTGCGCGATCTGCGCATTGGGTTGAGCGGGCGTCCACAGGCCAAACCGGTGATTGACGGCATCGACCTGACGATCCGGGCGGGCGAAACGCATTGCTTGGTGGGTGAATCCGGTTCGGGCAAATCCGTGACCTCGCTCGCGGCCATGGGGCTGCTGCCGAAATCGGCCCTAGAGGTACAGGGCGGCAGCATCACGCTGGATGATTTCGAGATCACCAGCGCCAGCCACGCCCAGATGCGCCAGTTGCGTGCGCGGCGCATCGCGATGATTTTCCAAGAGCCGATGACCGCGCTGAACCCGGTGCTGCGGGTGGGCGAGCAGATCATGGAAGTGCTCAACATGCACAGTGATCTCAGCCAGTCCGAGGCCAAGAAACGCACGCTCGACATGATGGATCAGGTGCATTTGCCGGATGTGAACCGCATTTTCTCGGCCTTCCCGCACCAGCTCTCCGGGGGGCAGCGCCAGCGCATCATGATCGCCATGGCGCTGATCCTCGACCCTGATCTGCTGATCGCGGATGAGCCGACAACGGCGCTGGACGTGACCACACAGTTGCAGATCCTCAAGCTCATCGCCGAGATGCAAGAACGCCACGGCACCGCCGTGCTCTTCATCACCCATGACATGGGCGTGGTGGCCGAGATCGCGGATACCGTGACGGTGATGCAGCAAGGCAAGATCGTCGAACGCGCGCCGATTGAAAAGCTGCTCACCAAGCCGGAAAAGGAATATACCCGCACCCTGCTGACCGCCGTGCCCAACCTCACCCCGCGGCCCGCAAGGGCGGCGGCAGCGCAGAGCGAGGTGGTGCGTGTCGCCGGGCTCGATATGACCTATGGCGGCGGCGGTTTCCTGCGCCGCAGCGAGGGCGTGAAGGCCGCGCAGGATGTCAGCTTTACCATCAAGCCGGGGCGGACGCTGGGCATCGTGGGGGAATCCGGCTCTGGCAAATCCACCGTGGCACGGGCCATCATGCGGCTGATTGATCCGACTGCGGGCAGCGTGAATGTCGCGGGGACCGAGATTGCCAAACTCTCGCGCCGCCAACTGCGCGACCACCGCAAACATCTGCAAATCGTGTTTCAGGATCCCTACCGCTCGCTCAACCCGCGCTGGACCGTGGCGCGCAGTCTTTGCGAAGGGCCGATCAATTTTGGCACCCCGCGTGCCGAAGCGATGCGCCATGCGGCTGAGCTTATGGAACTGGTGGACCTGCCGCGCGATGCGCTGGATCGCTATCCGCATCAGTTTTCGGGCGGGCAGCGTCAGCGTATCGCCATCGCGCGGGCGGTGGCGATGAAGCCCGATCTGCTGGTCGCGGATGAGGCCGTCTCGGCCCTTGATGTGAGTGTGCAGGCACAGGTGCTCGACCTTTTGGATGATATCCAAGAGAAGTTCGGCGTGGCCATGCTGTTCATCACCCACGATCTGCGCGTCGCGGCGCAGATTTGTGATGAGGTGTTGGTCATGCAGCGCGGGCAAGTCGTTGAATATGGCCCCGCGGGCGATGTGTTGGCCAATCCGCACCACAACTACACCCGCAACCTGATCGAAGCGGCGCCCGGCCGCCATTGGGATTTTGCCAACTATCGCGCGCTCGGCAGCGCTACCATGACGACAGGAGCCACCGCATGACCGTCCTTCCCAAGATCGAAGCCTTCGCCGCCGATCTCACCGCCATCCGCCAAGACTTCCACGCCCATCCCGAATTGGGGTTCGAAGAGGTCCGTACCGCGGGCATCGTGGCCGAAAAGCTGCGCGCCTACGGCGTGGATGAGGTGCACGAGGGGCTGGGTGGCACCGGGGTTGTGGGCTTCATTAAGGGCGCGGGCGGCGGCAACCGCCGTGTGGGGTTGCGTGCGGATATGGACGCCCTCCCGATTGTGGAGGATTCCGGCGTGCCCTACACTTCGACCAACCCCGGGCGGATGCATGCCTGCGGCCACGATGGCCATACCACCATGCTCTTGGGGGCCGCGCGCTATTTGGCGGAGACACGGGATTTCGACGGCACCGTGGTGCTGATCTTTCAACCCGCCGAAGAGGGCTTGGGCGGCGCGCGCCGGATGCTGGAGGAAGGGCTGTTCGAGAAGTTCCCCTGTGACGAGATCTATGGGATGCACAACGATCCAAACTCGGAGCCGGGTGTGGTCAATGTCACCCCCGGCGCGGCGATGGCCGGGGCGGCCTTCTTTGACATCACCGTCAAAGGCACCGGCAGCCACGCGGCGATGCCGCATCAATCGCGTGACCCCATCGTTATCGGCACAGCGCTGGTGCAGCAATTGCAATCCGTGGTCAGCCGCAACACCCCGCCGACCAAGCCGATCGTGCTGTCGGTTACTAAATTCAACGCAGGTTCGGCCTATAACGTGGTGCCCGACACCGCCACCATCGCGGGCACGATCCGTTATTTCCATGAAGACGTGATCGAAATGGCCGAGGCGCGGATGCGCGAACTTTGCGCAGGCATGGCCAGTGCTTATGGGATCGAGATCGCAGTTGATATCCGCAACGTCTTTGACGTGTTAATGAACGATCCGGAACTCACCACCGCTTATGTCGAAGCAGCCGCCAGCGTGGTGGGCGGCGAGAACGCCCATGTCTCGACCGAACAGGCCAGCGGGTCGGAGGATTTTGCCGATATGCTGAAAGTCGTGCCGGGCGCCTATTGCCGGGTGGGTCATGCGGGCAGCGTGCCGTTGCACAACCCCGGTTTCGTACTGGATGACGCCATTCTGCCCATCGGTGCCTCGATCTATGCGCGGATCGTTGAGACGCGCCTGCCGAAGGTCGGCAGCTAAGCCATTGCACTCAACCGCTTAATTTAAGCCATTCGCCCTGCTGTCGCGCGGCGGAGAAAAGGAGTCTGAATATGACCAACCCGCTCGATTTGCCCTTTGATACCGACGAGATGCTCACCGGGCTGCGCCCTTGGATCGAAACCGAAAGCCCCACATTCGACGGGGCGGCGGTGAACCGCATGATGGATGTGGTGCAGCACGAACTGGCGATCTTGGGCGCGCGGACCGAGCGTATCCCAAGCCCGATGGGGCTGGGCGACAGCCTGCGGGCGGAGATGCCTCATCCGAAGGCGGGCGAGGGGGGCATTCTGCTTCTGGGCCATATGGACACGGTTCACCCCATCGGCACATTGGCCAAACTGCCCTACAAACGCGAAGGCGAGATTTGTTATGGGCCCGGCCTGATGGACATGAAGGGCGGCAATTACGTCTATCTTGATGCGCTGCGCAAACTGCTGGCCGCCGGGATTGAGACGCCGCTGCCGGTGACTATGCTGTTCACCCCTGATGAGGAAATCGGCACCCCCGCCACCCGTCGGCTGATTGAAGAAGAGGCCAAGCGCCACAGATACATCCTCGTCCCCGAACCCGCGCGCCCCGACGGCGGCGCGGTGATCGGGCGCTATGCCATCGCGCGGTTCAATCTTCAGACGCGGGGCCGCCCCAGTCACGCGGGCTGGGCGCTGTCCGAAGGCCGCTCGGCCATCGCGGAGATGGCAAAGGCCGTGGGCACGATCGAAGGCATGACGACCGAGGACTGCACCTTTTCGCTTGGGGTCTTTCACGCGGGCCAATGGGTCAACTGCGTGTCCTCGGTCTGCGATGCCGAAGTGCTGAGCATGGCCAAAACGCAAGAACAACTCGACGCCGGGGTGGAAAAGATGATGGCGCTGAACTCGGACGAGGGCGACGTGATCATGGAAATCCGCCGCGGTGTCACCCGCCCGGTTTGGGAGCCCGACCAGCCCGGCACGATGGCCATGCTGAAACTTGCCCAAGACATCGGGGGCGAACTGGGGATCGAGATCACCGGAAGCTCTGCCGGGGGCGGATCGGACGGCAACTTTACCGGTTTTCTGGGCCTGCCGACGCTGGATTCCATCGGCGTCCGCGGCAAGGGGCTGCATACGTTGCAAGAGCATATCTATATCGACAGCCTGACCGAGCGGGCCAAGCTGGCGGCGGGTCTGTTCTGTCGGCTGACACCTTAGAGAGGGATCAAGGCCCCAGAGGGGGGCGGTCGGTTCTCTCTACGCCAGCCCGGCGGCCACCTGCTGCGCGTCGCTCCATTCGCGGGGGGATTGGCCATACATGCGCTTGAATTCCCGGCTGAATTGCGAGGCGCTAACATAGCCCACACCCACCGCCGCCTCGCTGACCGTGGTCCCGCCTGCGATTTTCATGGCGGCATTGTTCAGCCGCATGGATTTGACGAATTGAATCGGCGACATCGTCGTTACCTTTTTGAACTTGCGGTGAAATACCGCGCGGCTCATCCCGGCGCGTTGGGCCATATCGTCGATAGAGATGGGCGCGTCCAAATGGGCAGCGACATGCGAAATCGCCCGTGCAACGGCATTGCCCGCCCCAAAGGCGCGCCGCGCAAAGTCCCCTGCCTCCCCTTTGAGAATAGCATAGTAAAGCTCACGCAGGCGCGCATCGGAGAGCACGGCGCGGTCGGTCTCGCTCTGACCCAATTGCAACAGACGCAGCAGCGCGTCAGAGAAGGCATCATCCCATGCGGCAAGCTTGATGCCCTCCGCCCGCAGGTCGCCGGGGGCAGGGGGGATGAGGTTTCCCGCGCTTTCCATTTCCAGCGATAGTTCGGCCATCAAACGCGCATCAAGGGCGATCAAGACGCCATAAAGCGGGGTTTGGGGTGACGCGCTTGGCGTGCCCGCTTTGACCGGCATCGACATCGGGCAGCACATATAGCGGCTGTCGTCATAGACATAGCGCTTGCCGTCCAAAACGGCCTCCTTGGCGCCGCTGACGATGGCGATGGCACAGGGCTCATAGACCGCTGGCACACAGGGGATCGCGCTGGTCGCTTGAAAAAGCTGAACGCCCTTGATGCCGGTCTCGGTCAAGCCGTCGCGCTGGCTGTGCTGTTCGATGATATGTCGGATTTGCTGTTTGCTCATGGTGCCAACCTAGGGCCGCATGTTTGATTAAAGCAATAGGAGTGAGAGGATCAGGCAAGTAATCGCGACGATCTGGCCTGTTTCCATCGGGTGGTGAGAGTTATCTGCAAGGTCAACGGGGCGCGATGCCTCTTTAACGGTAAGGAGCAAGACCATGGCAGACAAGACTTTCGGCGCGCACGGCTGGACCCCTGAGCGGATTGGCAGGCTGGAGGGGAAGACCTTTGTGATCACCGGGGCCAATGCGGGGGCCGGTTTTCAGGCAGCGCGGACCTTGCTGAGCAAAGGTGCCGCGGTCGTGATGCTGAACCGCAGTGCAGAGCGGTCGGCGGAGGCCGTGGCAAAGCTGAAAGACGAATATGGCGCGGCGGCGCAGGTTAGCTTTATTCGGATGGATTTGGCCGATCTGGACACGGTGCGCAGCGCTGCGGCAGAGGTTCTGAGCGATGTTCCCCGGATCGACGCGCTGATCTGCAACGCCGCCATTGCGCAGGTGCCAAGCCGCCAGTTGACCAAGGCGGGACATGAAAGCCAGTTGGGCACCAATCACTATGGCCACTTCCTGCTCTGCGGGTTGTTGTTCGACCGGATCGAAGAGACCGCGGGCCGGATCGTGGTGGTGGCGAGCCTTGGCTACAAGATGGGCCTGCGCACCATCCAGTTCGACGACATGAATTGGGACAAGAACTACCGCGCCAACTCCGCCTATAGTCAGAGCAAGCTGGCGCAGATGATGTTTGCCTATGAATTGCAGGACCGCGTCACGCAGGCGGGAAAGAACGTTGAGGTCTATGTCTGCCACCCCGGTGCCTCGGCCACCTCTTTGATCAGCACCAGCGGTGGCCTGATGACACGGTTCACGTGGTGGCTCATGTCGAAACTGCCGATCGTTCAAACGGCGGAGCGCGGCGCCTATCCAGAGGTCATGTGCGCCACCGAAGACGGGCTGGCGCAGCGCGCGCTTTACGGGCCCACAGGCCGAATGGAGATGGTCGGCCCGGTCGGGCGCGGATCGCTGGAACCCTATGCCTACGACAAAGCCACGATGGTCAAACTCTGGCAGCGGTCCGAGGAAGAAACCGGTTTTCACTGGGCCGTGTGAGGTGGGGCGGGGCATGTAATAGCCCCGCCAAACCCTGCGAAATCAGGCACACTCTGTCTCGGCGCAGAGTGTCGTTTCGTGTGTCAGTTGCACAATAAAGTTGCAGTTGATGAGCCGTCAGCGGACAATTCTTGCCAAATGAGATCATTCGGTTAGTCTCTGATCTCGGGTCGCCCGACCAATAGCGTATTTCAAGTAAGCAAAGGGGCGGCCACTCTGGGAGGAGGAAACATGACTGAGACTAAAAAGTTCAATCGACGTTCGTTCCTGACGAAGTCCGCACTTGCTGGGGGGGCGGCTACCGGGAGCATGCTGGCCGCACCGGCGGTGTTGGCCCAAGCGCCGATCGTCATCAAGATGCAGACGTCGTGGAATGACGCCAACATCTGGCAAGACTTTGCCCGCGATTACGCGACACGGGTGGAGGAGATGTCGGGAGGGCGTCTCAAGGTCGACGTGCTGCCTGCGGGCGCGGTCGTGGCGGCGTTTCAGGTGCTTGATGCCGTGAACGACGGTCTGATCGACGCGGCGCATTCGGTGCCCGTCTATTGGTACGGCAAGAACAAAGCCGCATCGCTCTTTGGCACAGGGCCGGTTTTTGGCGGCTCTGCCACCACCATGCTGTCGTGGTTCTACCAGGGCGGCGGTCAGGAGCTTTATAACGAGCTGACCCAAGATATCATGGGCCTCGACGTTGTGGGCTATATGGGCTTCCCGATGTTCGCGCAGCCCTTTGGTTGGTTCAAAGAAGAGGTCAATACGGTCGATGACCTGCAAGGCTTCAAATACCGCACCGTGGGTCTGGCCGCCGATCTGATGGCCAAGCTGGGCATGTCTGTTGCACAGTTGCCGGGCGGTGAAATCGTACCCGCGATGGAGCGGGGCGTGATCGACGCCTTTGAGTTCAACAATCCGTCGTCGGACAAGGATTTCGGTGCACAGGACGTTGCCAAGAACTACTATCTGTCGTCCTATCACCAAGCGTCTGAGAGCTTTGAGTTCCTGTTCTCCAAGATGTTCCTCGAAGACCTAGACCCTGATCTTCAAGCGATCCTCAAATACGCTGTGGAAGCGGTTTCGACCGCGAACACGGCCAAGGCGATGGACCGCTATTCGGCGGACCTTCAGTTCTTGCAGAACGAGGCTGGCGTGACCGTGCGGCGCACCTCCAAAGATATCTTGGATGCGCAGCTTAAGGCATGGGATGAACTGATCCCCGAGTTGGAATCCGATCCCTTCATGAAAAAGACCCTCGACAGCCAACGCGAATGGGTCGACCGCGTTGCCTATTACGAGTTGATGAACTCGCCGGATTACGGTCTTGCTTATGAGCATTACTTCCCCGGCAAGATCAAAATGTGATCACGCATACCCGCAAGTAATGAGGCCCCCGGCGCCACCATGCGCCGGGGGCTCTACGAGACATTGGGGACATCATGATATCTTTCATTCGGTTCGCCGATAACCTTTCCGCATGGTTCGGCAAGGCTTTCGCTTGGCTCATTTTGCTGATGTCTATCGGCACGGGCTACGAAGTTTTTGTGCGCTATGTGCTGAACAATCCCACCGCTTGGGCGCTGGACGTGTCCTTCATCATGTATGGCACGCTCTTTATGATGGGCGGGGCCTATACGCTGTCGCGGGGCGGCCATGTGCGGGGGGACTTCCTCTACCGGCTGTTCCAGCCGCGCACCCAAGGCATGATCGACCTCGTGCTCTACATCATCTTCTTTTTTCCCGGGGTCACGGCGCTGATCCTTGCGGGGTGGAAATACGCCGCCCGATCTTGGTCATACGGCGAAGTTTCGGTCAACAGCCCGGCGGGCGTGCCGATCTACCAATTCAAGGCGGTCATCGTAGCGGCCGGAATACTGCTGTTTATCCAAGGCATTGCACAGGTTTGCCGCTGCCTTATCGCAATCCGCTCAAATTACTGGCTCGAAGCAGAGGAAGATGTCTTTGAAACCGAAGACCTCATGATGCGCGAAGCCAACAAGGCCGAGAAAGACCATATCACATGACCGATCCGCAAATTGCCCTGATGATGCTTGGGCTCTTCATCGTCTTCGTCTTTCTGGGTTTCCCGATTGCTTTCACGCTGATGGCGATGGGCATCGGCTTTGGCTACTACGCCTATTTTGACGCCCGCCGGATGTGGCGTGGCTTTGACCGGCTGGATGAGGGGGCCGGCCAGTGGGAGCAATGGTCGACCTGGTTCGAGGGGTTTTTCAACAACCGAATATTCGACCTTTTCGTGAACCAGACCTTTACGGTGATGTCGAACGAAGTGCTGACCGCGGTGCCGCTGTTCCTGTTCATGGGCTACATCGTGGAGCGGTCGAACATCGTCGACCGGCTGTTCACCACGCTCAACATCGCGTCGAAGAACATCCCCGGTTCCATGGGGGTCGCGGCGCTGATCACCTGCGCGCTTTTTGCCACGGCCACTGGGATCGTTGGTGCTGTGGTGACGCTGATGGGCCTGCTTGCGCTGCCCGCCATGCTCAAGGCGCGCTATGATCCGTCCTTTGCGGCGGGCATCATCTGTGCGGGTGGCACGTTGGGCATTCTGATCCCGCCCTCGATCATGCTTATCGTCTATGCGGCGGCGACGAACGTCTCTATCGTGCGGCTTTACGCGGCGGCGCTGCTGCCGGGGCTGACGCTGGTCGGGCTCTATCTGGTCTACATCATCGGGCGGTCGCTGCTGCAGCCGTCTTCGGCCCCACGTCCCACAGCGGATGAAGTGCCGGACATGCCGATGGGCAAGCTCTTGTTAATGATCGCCACGTCCTTCCTGCCACTCGCCTTCCTGATCTTCGCGGTGCTGGGGTCGATCCTTTTCGGCCTTGCAACCCCGACAGAGGCGGCGTCGATCGGCGCGCTCGGCGGCATCTTCCTTGCCTTCATCTACCGCGCGATGACATGGCAACGGATGCGCGAGAGTGTCTACCTCACGGTGCGCACCACGGCGATGGTCTGCTGGCTTTTCGTCGGTTCCTACACCTTCTCGGCGGTGTTTTCCTACCTCGGCGGCGAGCATGTAATTTCGGAGTTCGTCCAATCGCTGAACCTCTCGCCAATCATGTTCCTGATCCTCGCGCAGCTGATCATCTTCCTGCTCGGCTGGCCGCTGGAATGGTCCGAGATCATTATTATCTTCGTGCCGATCTTCTTGCCCCTGCTGGCGGTGTTCGAGATTGATCCGCTGTTTTTCGGCATCCTCGTGGCGCTGAACCTACAGACCAGTTTCTTAACACCACCGATGGCCATGTCGGCCTATTACCTCAAGGGGATCGCCCCGCCCGAGTTGCGTCTGACGCAGATTTTCGCGGGCGTGATGCCGTTCCTCTTCTGCGTGATCCTGTCGATGGTGCTGATGTATGTCTTCCCGCAGATCGTCTTCTACCTGCCGGAGGTGTTCTATGGGCGCTGAGCCAAGGATGACCGCAGCGGCAGCACTTGGCGTGACCGAACTGCGGGACCGCTTGGCGAGCGGCGCGCTGGACGCGCTGGCGCTGGTCGAAAGCTACATCGCGCGGATCGAAGCGCGCGAGGAAGTCGTGGGCGCTTGGGCGTGGTTCGATCCCGAGTTCGCCCGCGCGCAGGCCCGGACGCTCGACAGTTATCGTCGGGCGGGCCGACCGCTTGGGCGGTTGCACGGGCTGCCAGTGGGGCTGAAAGACGTGATCGACACCCGCAGCATCCCGACTGAGAACGGCGCGGCCCAAGACAAGGGGCGCGTGCCGCTGCGCGATGCTTTCATTGTGGAGCGGCTCAAGGCCGAGGGCGCGATCATCATGGGCAAGACGGTCACGACCGAGCTTGCCTTCATGCATCCGGGCAAGACCTCCAATCCGCATAATCCGGCACATAGCCCCGGCGGCTCGTCCCAAGGTTCGGCGGCGGCTGTGGCGGATGGCATGGTGCCGCTGGCCATCGGCACGCAGACGGGCGGCTCGGTGATCCGGCCTGCGTCCTATTGTGGGGTCACCGGGTTCAAACCGACCTTCGGCGCGATCCCGCGCCGGGGGGTGCTGACGCAGTCACCCTCGCTCGACACCATCGGCGTCTTTGCCAGCGATCCCGCCGGTGCGGCGCTGCTGGCCGAGGTGCTATTTGGCCATGATCCCGAAGACAGCGCCACCATCCTTGCCCCCACGCCCGCGCTTTTGACGCAGACCACCACCGCGCCGCCGATCCCGCCGGTCTTTGGTTTCGTTCGCCCGCCGGGGTGGGAGGATGCCGATCCGCAGCTTCACGCGGCTTTCGAAGAATTGGTCGCAGCGCTTGGCGATCAGGCGTTTGAGCTGCCCCTGCCGTCGGTCTTCGACGGGGCGGCAGAGGCGCGCAAACGCATCAACTTTGCCGAGATGGCCTATCACTATTACCCCTATCTGCGCGATGGGGCCGACCTGCTGTCACCCGCGACGCGCGAGGCGATGGAGGCGGGCAACAAGGTGCTGGCCCGCGATTACCAATCGGCCCGCGACCTGCCCAAAGTGCTGACCGCCGCGCTGGAAGAATTGCTGACCCGCTGTGACGTGCTTTTGTGTCCCTCCGCCACCGGCCCCGCACCGCGCGGGCTGGAGACAACCGGCGATCCGATTTTCAACGGTCTGTGGACGCTCTGCGGCAGCCCCTGTGTGAACGTGCCTTTGATGACATCGGAAGACGGTCTGCCGATGGGCGTGCAACTGGTCGGCGGTCACGGTCAAGACGGGCGCCTGATGCGCAGCGCACAATGGCTTTTCGACTGGGCCGATGGCGCGACCCAATGAGGATTGAAACATGAACCGTTTACTTGCTCTTTTCGCATTTGCCGCGATTGCGGTCTTTTTGCTGATCCTTGCTGTTGAGGTGCCCAGCATTGATCTGATCATAATCGTCGCGGTGACGCTGGCCTTCGTGGCCTATGATTTCTTCACCTCCAGTCGGAAGGATCGGGACTGATCCATGGCCAAACCCGTCATCTGGATCACCCGACAGCTTTCGGACGCCACGCTTGAACGGGCGTGCCGTGATTATGAGGTGATCTGGGATCCCGCCGACGAACCCGGCAGTGCCGAAAACATCATCGCGATGAGCGCGCGGGTCGATGGCATGATCCCCTGTCACTCCGAGCATTTCAGCGCAGATGTGGTGGCCCAGCTTGACCCCCGGCTCAAGATCATCGCCAACCACTCCGTCGGGGTGGATCACTGCGACCTGCCCAGCCTCAAGGCGCGGGGAATTGTCGTGACGAACACGCCCGGCGTTCTATCGGATGCCACGGCGGAACTGGCGCTGATGCTGATGCTGGGGGCTGCGCGGCATGCGGTGGCGGGGGACCAGCTTGTGCGCAGCGGGCAGTGGCAGTCGTGGTCGCCCGCGATGCTGGTCGGCAAACAGCTCTCCGGTGCGCGGCTCGGGATCATCGGTATGGGCGGCGTGGGCCGCGCCTTTGCCCGCAAGGCGCGCGGGCTGGATATGGAGATTCATTACCACAACCGCCGCCCTCTGAACCCGGAGGAGGAGGCGGGCGCGACCTATCACGCCGAGTTGGATGACCTGCTGGCAGTGTCGGACTTCCTAACGCTGCACTGCCCGGCCACACCCGAAACCGTGGGTCTTTTGAACGCAGCGCGGCTGGCGCGTCTGCCCAAGGGCTGCGTGATCGTCAACACCGCGCGCGGCAATCTGGTGGATGAGGCGGCGCTGCTCGACGCGCTCACCTCGGGCCATGTCGGTGCGGCGGGGCTGGATTGTTTCGTGACTGAGCCGGGCGGCAACCCGGCCTTTGCCGCGCATGACAACGTGATGATGATGCCGCATGTAGGCAGTGCCACCGTGGCGACCCGCGATGCGATGGGGTCCAAGGCGCTTGATAACCTTGATCACTTTTTCCGAGGGGAAACCCCGCCGGACCAGTTGTAGGCATCCTTTTAAGTGACACCCGGCGGCGGTGCGGGCGCGGCGCGACGCAGCCGTGACGGCAAGGGCAGGGTGATGATGGCAAGACAGCCGATCACCAGCGCCACACCAATCCAGCCAAGAGGAGGCAGGCGTTCGCCCACGATTAAAACAGCAAGCACCGCTGCGACGACCGGTTCGAAAAGGGTGATCACAGTCGCCGTGCTCGCCTCCACCCGGGCAAGGCCGTAGCCAAAGGCGACATAGCCCAGAAACATCGGCACGGCGGCCATATAAAGCCCCACGGCAGCGTTGCTCCATGATGCCAGAAACGCCCCGCCCGAGACCAGCAGCACCGGCATCAGCAGCAGCCCACCCAGCCCGAAGGTCGCTCCCATGGCCACGGTAGAGCCGGTGCCTTGCAGCATCATCTTGCGCGCGCTCCACGAATAAAGCGCGTAGGTGAAGCCCCCGATCAGGCCCAGCAAGACGCCCAAGGGAACCGATGGCGCGCGCAGCGTCTCCCCATGGGCGGCGTTTTCGGCCAAACAGATCAGCCCCATGCCGATCAGCCCCACCGCCGCGCCGAGAGACCAGCGCAGGGTGAGGCGTCGGCCATCCAGCACGTATTCGATCAGCGCCGAAATCAGCGGCGCAGAGCCGATGGTGATGACCGTGCCCACCGTCACCCCCGCCAGCCGCATCGCGCCGTAAAAGGCCAGCGGATAGACCGCCACCGCCACTGCGCCGATGACCAGCAGACGGCGCTGCTGCCAGAGCCGCGCACGCTGGTTCAGGATGCCCCGCCCGGCCCAAAGGGCCTGCGCGATCCCGCCCAGACCCATGGCCGCAGCACCAATGGCAGCGGCGCTCACGTCGGGGGCAAAGGTGGCGGCGGTGCCGGTGGTGCCCCAGACTACGGCGGCGAAAAGGATGGCAATCACGCCCCAGCGGTGGCTCTGCATCATGCGAGCGTCCTTAGCATATCTTCGGCCATCGCGCGCGCCAAACGCTGCGCGGCGGTTACGGCCTCCGCCCCCCGAAGCGGCCAAGTCTGCGTGAGCCCTTCGATGATGAGCAATAGCGCCGTCTCGGCCCCCGCCAGATTGGTGGCCGCGGCGGCCTTGGCCGCCACCTCGGCCTTGTGCCGCGTTAGCAGGGCGCGCAGGATGTCGCTGCCGGGGTCGGCGGCGACGGCGGCATGGAACAGGCAGCCGTGAGAGGTTTCGGTTTCCATCCACTGCCCGACACGCGCCAAGATCGCCTCCAGCGCGTCGGTGGGTGCCTGCGGTAGGTCATCGAAGACCAGCGCGAGGTACCGCTGTTGGCGATTTTCCAATGCCGCCAGCACCATTTCAGCGCGGGAAGGGGTGTATTTATAAAGGGTGCGCAGGCTTACCCCCGCCGCATCGCGCAGGTCTTCGACGCTGGGTTCGGCGAAGCCGCGGGCGGCAAAGGCACGCTCAAGCCCGGCGGCGATTTTGCTTTGGGTATCTGTCATGCTTGACGATGTAGAGGGCTCCCTCTACCTACGCAAGTAGAGTAATCATTCTACACCCGAAGGAGCCGAAGCGATGACCCTACCAGAGACGATGAAAGCCATGCTGCTGACCGGCCACGGCGGTTTGGACAAACTGGAGTGGCGCGAAGACGTTGCGGTGCCAAAGCCCGCAGGCGGAGAGGTTTTGGTCCGCGTCGGCGCGGCGGCGGTGAACAACACGGATGTGAACACGCGCACGGGCTGGTATTCCAAAGCGGTGCGAGGCGACACCGGGTCGGCGGCGAGCGAGGGCTACGACGGCGCCTCGGACGCCGATGGCGGCTGGTCCGGCGCCTTGAGCTTTCCGCGCATCCAAGGCGCCGATTGCTGCGGAGAGATCGTGGCCGTGGGTGAGGGGATCGATGAGGGGCGGATTGGCGAGCGAGTTCTGATCCGGCCCATGTATAGCCCTGCGGGGGCGGGGCCGGATGATCTGGTCACCTTCGGATCGGAACGGGATGGCGGTTTTGCTGAATATGCCACCGCCGAGGCCAGCAATGCGCTGCGGATCGACAGCGCACTCACGGACGTTGAGCTCGCTTCTTTTCCATGCGCCTTTTCGACTGCCGAAGGGATGATCCAGCGCGCGGCATTGGGGGCGGAGCGTGTGTTGATCACCGGCGCCTCTGGCGGCGTCGGCTCGGCTGCGGTGCAACTGGCCAAACGGCGCGGGGCGCATGTGACGGCGGTGACCAGCCCCGGCAAGATGGAGGCGCTGAAGGCGCTCGGCGCGGATGAGACGCTCGACCGGGATGCGGCGCTGCCGGAGGATGCCTTTGATGTGGTGCTCGACCTTGTTGGCGGGGCGCGTTGGCCCAAGCTGCTTGATGCGCTGGTGACGTGCGGGCGCTATGTGACCTCGGGCGCGATTGCCGGGCCGATCGTCGAGTTGGACCTGCGCACGCTCTACCTCAAAGATCTGACCCTCATGGGCAGCACGCGGCAGGAACCGAGCGTTTTTGCCGACCTTGTGGGGTATATCGAACGCGGAGAAATCCGGCCTGTCGTTGCGGAAAGCTATGCGCTGCGAGACCTTAAGCAGGCGCAGGAAGCCTTTCTTGAGAAATTCCACATGGGGAAGATCGGCATCACGGTGGCCGGTTAAGCGCGAAAATGGGCCGCTTGCCACAAGGGCAGGCGCTCTTTGCTGCCAATAAGTAAATTAGATTTATTTAATCGTTGACTCACCCCCTCCCATTTGGGATTTGTCCTTCGAGACGCCGCATGAACCGGAGGGGAGGCCAGTTTGCAGCAGCTACAGACATTCGCCGACCGGACCGCGCGCGGCTCGAACCAGAGCGGGATGCGGGCCTATAACGAACGGCTCGTCCTGTCGCTTATCCGGCGCAGCGGCCCTACGTCCAAGGCTGAGATTGCCCGGCTCACCGGCCTGTCGGCGCAGACTGTATCCGTCATTATGCGCGCCCTCGAAGCGGATGGACTGCTGAAAAAAGGCGCGCGGGTGCGGGGCCGGGTGGGGCAGCCTTCGGTGCCGATCAGCCTGAACGCGGAGGGGGCCTTCTTTCTGGGGCTAAAGGTTGGCCGGCGCAGTGTCGCGTTGATCCTGACTGACTTCGAAGGCCAGGTGACGCGCCGCAGCAGCGAGGTCTATGCCCATCCCACCCCCGCTGCGGTAATGGAATTCGCGCGGCGCGCTTTGCAAGATACGCTCGCCTCTTTGACCGCCGACCAGCAGGCGCGGGTGGCGGGACTGGGCGTCGCCCTGCCGTTTGGCATGTGGGAATGGGAGGTTGCGGGCGGCGATCTGAGCTTGTGGCAGGACTTTGATATCGAAGCCGCTTTGGCGGAGGTGGTCGATCTGCCGATCTCCATTTGCAATGACACTTCCGCCGCTTGCGGGGCCGAACTGGTTTTTGGCGCGCAGGACAAGCCGCGCGATTTTCTGTATTTCTACATCGGCTATTTCGTGGGCGGTGGGCTGGTGCTGGATAGCAAGCTCTACACCGGCAAAAGCGGCAATGCGGGGGCGCTCGGCTCCATGCCGTTGACGCGGGGCGCGGCTGGGCAATTGGTCGATGTGGCATCTTTGGCGGTCTTGGAGGCGGCGTTGCAGGAGGCCGGAGAGACCCGCCGCGCCCCATGGAGTGATCTGGCAGCTTGGGAACTTTCCGCCGGCATTCTGGACCCATGGCTCGACAGTACTGCCGAGGCGCTGGCGCAGGCGGTCCGCGCCGCAACATGCTTGATCGATTTTGACACGGTGATGATCGATGGATCATTTCCTGAGACAATTCGCGCGGATGTGGTGGCACGCACCCGCCGCTATCTTGCCGCCCAGCCCATGCCGGGCGTTACCCTTCCTGACCTGCGCGAAGGGACCGTCGGCAGCGACGCCCGCGCGCTTGGCGCGGCAAGCCTGCCGCTTTCTGACCGTTTCCTCGTCGACCGCGACGCATTTTTGAAAGGCTGACAGATGATCCTTTGCTGCGGAGAAGCCCTGATCGATATGATCCCAACCCCAACCACCGCAGGCCCCGACGGCTTTGTGCCCCATGCGGGCGGGGCGGTCTTTAACACGGCCATCGCCTTGGGGCGGCTCGGGGCGCAGGTGGGGATGCTGTCGGGCCTGTCGTCTGACATGTTCGGGCGGCAGTTGGTCGATGGGCTGAAGGCCAGCCATGTGGATGTCTCGCATCTGGTGGTGTCCGACCGTCCGACGACGCTGGCCTTTGTTCGGCTGGTCGGTGGCCATGCAACCTATGATTTCTATGACGAAAATTCGGCCGGGCGCATGATCACGCCGGGGGATATGCCTGCGCTCTCGGCTGAGGTCTCGGCGCTGTATTTCGGCGGGATCAGTTTGGCTTGCGAGCCGGGCGCGGATGCCTATGCAGACCTGCTGGCGCGCAACGCCGAAGGCCGTGCGGTGATGATCGACCCCAACATTCGCCCCGGTTTCATCAAGGATATCGAGCGTTATCGTCAAAGGCTCGACCGGATGCTGGCGCTGTCGGACATCGTGAAGGTATCGGATGAGGATCTGAACTGGATCAACCCCGCGCCCCTGTCGCTGCGCGATAAGGTGGCCGAGTTGTTGGCCAAGGGGCCGTCGGTTGTAATCCTGACACGTGGAGGCGAGGGGGCAACGGGCTATCTGGCCAATGGTGAAGAGGTGCAAGTCCCTGCCGTGAAAGCCGAAATCGTCGATACGGTCGGCGCGGGCGATACCTTCAACGCAGGCGTTTTGGCAAAGATGTCTGAGCTGGGTCAGCTCCATAAATCCGCGCTCGCCACCCTTTCGCCCGAAGTGTTGACCGAGGCGCTGGCCTATGGCGCGCGCGTCGCCGCCGTGACCGTCTCGCGCGCCGGGGCGAACGCGCCTTGGGTAGAGGAAATATGAAATGTTGAAGAACCGCCTATCTTTTTCGCTCAGATATGTTAGCGCTACCAGTGGCCGCCCTGAGGAGGGCGCAGGAGGGATGGCGATGGCTTTGAGCAATCGAAAACATGGTGCCGCCGCGCACCAACGCAGGCAGGAGGGCTGACCCCATGGTATCGCGCGTAATCCCCGTTGACCCTTTCGACCTCGTCATTTTCGGTGCGACCGGCGATCTTGCCCGGCGCAAGATCCTGCCCGGTCTATTCCACCGTTTCACCGTCGGCCAGATGCCCGAAGGCGCACGGATCGTCGGTGCGGCCCGCTCCGAGCTTGATGCCGACGGTTTCCGCAAGATGATCCGCGACAGCCTTTTGGAGTTTGCCCCGAAGCTGGCGCAAGAGAGCGCCGCCTTGGAGCGGTTCCTTGCCATGGTGCACTACATGCGTGTGGATGCCTCGGGCGATGCGGGCTGGGCGGACCTCAAAGACCTGATGCGCGACGATGTCGTGCGGGCCTTCTATCTCTCGGTCTCGCCGTCGCTGTTCGGGACGATCGGCGGCAAGCTGCATGATCACGGCATCGCCACCCGCGACAGCCGCATCGTCGTTGAAAAGCCCTTTGGCCATGATCTGGCAACCGCGCAGGCGCTGAACGCCGATCTGCGCGCCAATTTCGATGAGAGCCAAATTTACCGGATCGACCATTACCTCGGCAAAGAGACGGTGCAGACCCTCATGGCGCTGCGTTTCGCCAATGCGCTATGGGAGCCGCTGTGGAATTCCACCCATATCGACCATGTGCAGATTACGGTTTCCGAGAGCCTCGGCGTCGAAGGGCGGGGGGAGTACTACGATAAATCGGGTGCCATGCGCGACATGGTGCAGAACCACCTGATGCAGCTTTTGTGCCTGACGGCGATGGAGCCGCCCTCGCGTTTTGACCCCAACGCGGTGCGTGATGAAAAGGTTAAGGTGATCGAGGCGCTGGAGCCTGTGGCGCAGAAGGACATCGCCCGCGGCCAATACCGCGCCGCGCAGGGCGAGGGCAGCTACCGCGATCATGCGGGCGACCCCGACAGCCGCACCGAAAGCTTCATCGCCATGAAGGTCAAAATCGCCAATTGGCGGTGGGCGGGCACGCCCTTCTATCTGCGCACGGGCAAAAAGCTGCGCGGGCGTAGCTCCGAGATCGCGGTGATCTTCCGCGACCCGCCGCATATGATCTTCCCGGCGATGGAGGGCCATAAGGGCAACGCCCTGATCATCCGCCTGCAGCCTGACGAAGGCATCACCCTGCGCAACACGATCAAAGACCCCGGCCCCGGTGGCATGCGTCTGGCCGAAGTGTCGCTGGATATGACCTTTGCCGACGCCTTGGGCGAACAGGCCACTCCGCAAGACGCCTATGAACGGCTGATCATGGATGTGATCCGTGGCGATCAGACCCTGTTCATGCGCGGGGACGAGGTCGAAGCCGCCTGGGCTTGGGCCGATCCGATCATTCACGGCTGGGAAGAGACCCGGCAACCCCCGTACCCCTATGACCCCGGCAGCTCAGGCCCCGAAGAGGCGCTGATGCTGATGCACCGCGACGGCCGCCGCTGGCGCGAGATCACACGAAAGGACGACCAATGACCCTGCATTCCACGATTGACCGCGTCACCGACCGTATTATCGCCCGCAGTGAGGCGACCCGGCGGCCCTACCTCGACCGAATGGAAGCCGCCCGCGCCAAGGGGCCGGCCCGCGCGCATCTGTCCTGTAGTGGGCAAGCCCATGCCTATGCCGCCTCTGGCGCAGACAAGGACCGGCTGGCGACCACCAGCGCAGGCAACCTCGGGATCGTGACGACCTATAACGACATGCTCTCGGCGCATCAGCCGTTTGAGCGTTACCCCGAACTGATCCGCGACGCGGTACGTGCGGCGGGCGGCACCGCGCAGGTGGCGGGCGGTGTGCCTGCCATGTGCGACGGGGTGACCCAAGGCGAGGCGGGGATGGAGCTGTCGCTTTTCTCACGCGATGTGATTGCTTTGGCGGCGTCGGTGGCACTCAGCCACAACACCTTTGACGCCGCCGTCTACCTTGGGGTCTGCGACAAGATCGTGCCGGGGCTGGTGATCGCGGCGCAGGCCTTTGGGCATCTGCCTGCCGTCTTCCTGCCCGCCGGGCCGATGGAGAGCGGGCTGTCGAATGACGAAAAAGCCAAGGTGCGCCAGCAGTTTGCGGCTGGAGAGGTGGGGCGCGATGCGCTTATGGCTGCCGAGATGGCCGCCTATCACGGGCCGGGCACCTGCACCTTCTATGGCACCGCCAACACCAACCAGATGCTGATGGAGTTCATGGGGCTGCACCTGCCGGGGGCGAGTTTCGTGCCGCCGAACGGAATGCTGCGTGATGCGCTGACCCAAGAGGGGGCGAAACGGGCACTGGCGCTGAGCGCTCTGGGCAATGACTACACGCCCGTGGCTTCGATCCTTGATGAAAAAGCGTTCGTGAATGGGATCGTCGGGCTCAATGCCACGGGCGGGTCGACCAATCTGCTGATCCACCTTATCGCCATGGCGCGGGCCGGGGGGATCATTTTGGATTGGGAGGATTTCTCGGACATCTCCGACATCACGCCGCTGCTGGCGCGGGTCTATCCCAACGGTCTGGCCGATGTGAACCATTTCCACGCGGCGGGTGGTCTTGGCTATATGATCGGTGAATTGCTGAAGTCCGGTCATCTGCACCCCGACACCCATACCGTCGCCGGGCAGGGGTTGGAGCATTACACCTCCGAGCCAAAGCTAAAGGCCGATGGTTTGGTTTGGGAAAAGGGCGCGGGCGAAAGCCTGAACGAGAAGATCCTTCGCCCCGCCAGCGATCCCTTCCAGCCCACCGGCGGGCTGCGCCGCATGGCCGGATCGCTTGGCACCGCTTGCATGAAAGTCTCTGCCGTCGCGCCCGAACACCACATCATCGAAGCCCCCGCGCGGGTCTTTGCGGATCAGAATGAGGTGAAGGCAGCGTTTAAAGCGGGCGAGTTGACCGACGATGTGATCGTTGTCGTCCGTTTCCAAGGGCCAAAGGCCAATGGCATGCCTGAGTTGCACAGCCTGACGCCGCTTCTGTCGATCCTTCAAGGGCGCGGGCAGAAAGTGGCTTTGGTTACTGATGGGCGCATGTCGGGGGCATCGGGCAAGGTGCCCGCAGCGATCCACGTCAGCCCCGAAGCGGTCGATGGCGGCCCCATTGCGCGGGTGCAGGATGGCGATATGCTGCGGGTTGACGCAGTTGCAGGGACGCTTGACGTGCTGGCCGAAGGGTTCGATGCCCGTCCCAACGTCACCGCTGATCTTTCTGCTTACCATGCCGGGACGGGGCGCGAGTTGTTCGCTATGTTCCGCGACACAGTCGGTTCTGCTACCACCGGCGCAACCATTTTTGGAGGCTGATCCATGACCCTTACTGCAAAAGACGCCAGCCGTCGCACCCGCGACATCTGCGCGCTCGCCCCAATCGTGCCTGTTCTGGTGATCGAAGACGTCGCACAGGCCCGGCCATTGGCTGAGGCGCTGGTCGCCGGGGGGCTGCCCGCGTTGGAAGTGACCCTGCGCACGCCTGCCGCACTCGACGCGATTGCGGCCATGGCCGAAGTCACGGGCGGGCATGTG
>NZ_LWER01000067.1:0-1971 GCF_001634775.1 Sulfitobacter sp. HI0027 | reverse complement strand
GTGACTGGGAAGGCGATCTGATGATCTTTGAACGTGCCAATGGCAAGATGAACGTGGCTTCGCTCGTCGAACGCAAGACCAGGTTCGCCGTCCTGTTTCGCAACAACGACCGCAGTTCGACCCACTTCATGCGCAAGCTGATGGATGTGATGGAACCCCTACCCCAGCCGGCCCGCAAATCGATCACCTTTGACCGTGGTTTCGAATTCCGGGAGTGGAGAAAGCTCAAGTCGGGCATCGGCACTGACAGCTGGTTTTGTGACCCACAAGCACCCTGGCAAAAAGGCTCGGTCGAGAACCTCAACAAACGCGCACGGCGATATCTTCCCCGTGACACCCAGCTCGCGGCGCTCTCAAATCGCAATATGAAGGCGATTTGTGACCGCCTCAACGGCACGCCAAGAAAGTGCCTTGGTTGGCGCACACCGACGGAAGCGTTCAGGGAAGAGTTGAGGAAACTGAGATAGCGGAAACTGTCGCAACGACCCTTGAGACACCATTGGTGGATTCACAAACGAAGTGCAAAATATGTACGAATACAGAGAGTTGCATGGAGTATGAAGAATGGGAACCCACTACTGTCACCTGAAGCTGGACGAACGTCGCAAGCTTGCAAAGTGGCTTGAAGCCAAAATGCCGATTTCAGAGATCGCGGATCGACTGGGTCGCGACCCGTCCACGATCTACCGAGACATTAAGCGTAATCGGTACACGGACAACGAACTGCTTGAGCTAAATGGGTATCACGCGCTCGTCGCTCAGGACAAATATGAGCAGCGCCGTGCGATCCATCGCAAGATGATCATCCACCCTGATTTGAAAGCCGCTATCGAAAACCGCCTGAAGGCTGGCTGGTCGCCCGAACAGATAGCCGGCAGGATGCGGCTCGAACGGCACCCGATCCGCGTGAGTCACGAGACGATCTATCGCTTTGCCTATTCCAAAGACGGTCGCGAGGAACAGTTCTACCGCCATCTCCCTGAGCATCGTCGCCACCGTCGGCCGCGTGGTTACCGCAGGCACAACAGAACCCACATATTTGACAGTCAAAGCCTGTCACACAGGCCTGAGCGTGTCTCAAAACGCTTAGAATTCGGCCATTGGGAGTGCGACTTGATGATGTTCCGCAAGGAGCATGGGAAGGTAAACGTGACGTCACTGGTGGAGCGCGTCAGCCGCTATGCCGTCGTGATGCGTAATGAAGATCGCCAATCCAAACCGATCATGGAGTCTCTGATCAACGGGTTGGCTCCCCTGCCCGCCGATGCGCGCCAGTCGATTACCTTCGACCGCGGCACCGAGTTCTCGGCCTGGAAATATCTCAAGGCCGGGATCGGAGCGGATGCCTGGTTCTGTGACCCGCAAGCGCCCTATCAGAAAGGCACTGTTGAGAATACGAACAACAGGCTGCGTCGATACCTTCCAAGATCAACCGTGTTGATTGTCACTGAGAACTGACCCGGTAGCCCCATAAATTGTCACTGAGAATTGACCCATGTGAACACACTTCCCCGACGGTTTTGGTTGGGGGGATTTGGAGTGATCGACATGGGATTTTTGAGTGTCATTCGACGCTGGGCATTGCGTGACAAGATGCCAATCAGGGAGATTGCCCGGCGGACGGGTTTGTCTCGGAACACGATAAAGAAGTATCTGCGTGAAGGTGCGGTGGAACCGCAGTTCAAGACGCCCAAGCGTCCAAGCAAGCTGGATCCCTATTCGGATCGGCTGTCAGCCTGGCTTTTAATCCAGACGCGGAAGTCACGCAAAGAGCGGCGGACAGTGAAGCAAATGCATGCTGATCTGGTGAAGCTGGGATATGATGGCTCCTATGAACGCGTAGCAGCTTTCGCCCGGGCATGGCGTGAAGATCGGCATCGAGCGGAACAGACGACGGGGCGCGGCACCTACGTGCCTTTGGTGTTCGCGCCCGGCGAAGCCTTCCAATTCGATTGGAGCGAGGACTGGGCC
>NZ_LWER01000066.1:0-2710 GCF_001634775.1 Sulfitobacter sp. HI0027 | reverse complement strand
GTGGATCGGGTGGTTGGTCATCGTGAGGTTGCCCACGCGGACCCGTACCTTGTCACCCTGATTGACGACCAGCGGGTCGATGTCGGGGAAAATCCGGCTGTTCCAAGTCCACAGGTTGAAATCCGTCATCGTCATGATGCGGGGTATGTAGGTGCCCGGATCAATATCAAAAGCGTTCAGCATGATCAGGAAGTCCCGATCGACGCGCATGAAATCGGGATCCTTGGGGTGGACCACGAACATGCCCATCATGCCCATCGCCATCTGCACCATCTCATCGCCATGCGGGTGGTACATGAAGGTGCCGGATTTGGTCAGATCGAACTCATAGACAAAAGTCTTGCCCGGCGGGATGCCGGGGTGGCTGAGCCCGCCGACGCCGTCCATGCCCGAGGGCAGGATCAGCCCGTGCCAATGCACGGTGGTATGCTCGGGCAAGCGATTGGTCACGTAGATACGCACCCGGTCGCCCTCGACCGCCTCAATGGTCGGGCCGGTGGATTGGCCGTTGTACCCCCAAAGCCGCGCGACCATTCCGTCGGCAAGTTCACGCTCGACGGGCTCGGCAACGAGGTGAAATTCCTTCACCCCGTTGTTCATCCGGTGCGGCAGGGTCCAGCCGTTGAGCGTGACCACGGGATTGTAATCCGGCCCGCTGGTGGGGCGGGTTGGCGATTGGGTCAGCGCGCTGTCCATGACGGCGGCTTCGGGCAGGCCCATATTCATGGTCTGCCCCCATGCTTTGGAGGACACGAGCGTTGCACCCGCAGCACCGGCCCCCAGCAGTTGACGTCTGTTCATCATCTGGTTGCTTCCTTGTCTCAATGTCCGCCGCCGCCACCGGCGGCGATTTGTGTCTCTCCACCGGCACCACCGCCGCCGCTGCCACCGCCGTAGATTGCGGCAGTCAGACCAGCCGAGGCCAGCCAGAACTCACGCTTGGCATTGGCCGCTTCAAGCTGGCTCCCGATCCTTTCGCGGGCGTCATTCAGCAGGTCGAAGGTGCTGGTGATCATGCCGTTGTTGCTCAGCAGTGCCTCCTCATCGATGGTACGCCGCAGCGGCAGCACCACGTCCGAATAGTGCCGCGCAATCTGGTGGCTTGAGCGGTAGGCCGTGGCCGCAGCACGTGCTTCGGAGCGGACGTTCACCGCGCGTTCGGCCAGCACATTGGCCGCTTGCAGATAGCTCAGCTCGGCCTTGCGCAGCCGCGCTTTGCCGCTGTCGAAGATTGGGATCACGAACTCAAACTCGACCTGCGGTGACACGCTGGTTTCAATCTCGCCGTTCTCTTCCTCCCGTTCGATTTCGGCCCCGGCGATGACTTCGAGATCGGTCAGGGTACGGGTCGCATCGGTCAGGCCATAGGCTTTGGCCGTGGCCTCCAACCCCAGCCGGGCGACTTCCAGATCAACCCGATTGGCCAGTGCCAGCCGTTCGATGCCCCGGTGGCTGCTGACCGTGTTCGGCACACGCGGCAGGGCATCGGGCACGTAATAGGCCACGTCCTGCCCCCAAAGGCCCATAAGTCGGGTCAGTTGCTCCTTGGCCAATTGCGCATCCAGCCGCGCCTGTGCCAATTGGCCCGCCATTTCGGCGTTGAACGCCTGCTCTCGGGCCTGCGCGGCTTTGTTGAGCGCGCCGGTCTTGCCCAGCTGCTGCGCCAGTTCCGCCGCCGCATCGGTGGTGACGGCCGCGCGTTTCAGATAGCTGACCGTTTCAAAGGCCGCGACCGCATTGACCCAAGCCTCGCGTGTTTCATTGGCCAGTGCCAGCGTGTCGCTGACGGCTTGCATCTGCGCGTGCTGGAACTCGGCCTCGGCAGCGGCGATGCGCTGTTTGCGGGTGCGAGCGTCCAGCAGGTTCACGGCGATCATGCTTTCCAAAGCACGGTAGAGCCCGACCTCGGGCGCACCGATGCCTAAAAGACCGATGGAGACGACGGGGTTCTCGGGCGTGGACTGTTGCCATGCTTCCGCTGCCGACAGACCGATCTGCGCGTAGGATGCCTGAAGCCCCTTGTTGTTCAACAGCGCAACCTGCACCGCGGTTTCGGCACTGATCGTCTTGCCCTGCACCATGGCGCGGACCTGTTTGGAGGCGGCGACGGTCTCGGCCTGCGACTGCGCCCAGACGGTGCGCTTGCCGATGGCCTTGGAGGTGCGCGCTTCAACAGTGGCAAAGCCAGCATCACGGGCCGAGAAACTCACCGGCAGGTCCGTTGCCGTGCAGGCGCCCAAGATCAGTGGTGTAATGACTGCGGCGGTTTTCAATTTCCAACGCATCAGTGGTTCATCCCCTGCATATCCATCCCTTGCATAGGTGCCTGTTCAGCGTTCAATCGTCGCCAATCGAGCGGCTCCACCACGCCGCGACGACGGTAGCCTGCAAAGGGTTGCTCTTCGGCGGTGGCAGCACTGCCGCGCGTGCTGTTGTCGGCGGCGGTCATCGCGGCGACTTCGGGCAGAGGCGTGGGCTGCTGCACATAGGCGGCTGTGACGTCTGGAAATGGGGGGAGCGTCGAGGCGCAAGCCCCAAGGGTCAGGTGTTGATTGTCACTGAGAACTGACCCGGTATTTTCACCGAGATTTGACCCACCCTCAGTTATGCGTCGTGGTCTATGATGCGGTCAATGTTTTGGCCTCCTTTGCAGTTTTCTTTGCTGCCTCAGAACTGACCTTGAAGCGGTAGCTGTCGTTTCCGGTTTCGA
>NZ_LWER01000065.1:0-6368 GCF_001634775.1 Sulfitobacter sp. HI0027 | reverse complement strand
TGAGGCGTGTTGCTCGGAGCAGACAAAAATTAATGCTCCGGGATCAGCCTCGCAATAATCAAATCAGCCGCTTCTTCTGCGCTTAGCTTCGTTGTATCAATGCGCAACTCCGCCGCTTGTGGCGCCTCATAGGGCGCATCGATCCCGGTAAAGTTCTTCAACTCGCCAGCGCGCGCTTTGGCATAAAGCCCCTTCACATCACGGCTCTCGGCTACTTCAAGCGGTGTGTCAACGAACACCTCAAGGAATTCACCAGGTTGCATCATGCTGCGCATCATATCCCGCTCTGACCGATAGGGCGAAATGAATGCGGTAATAACAATCAGGCCTGCGTCCGTCATAAGCTTCGCCACCTCGCCAACACGGCGGATGTTCTCGACCCGGTCCGTTTCGGTAAAGCCCAGATCCTTGTTCAGCCCATGGCGCACGTTGTCGCCATCCAGCAGGAACGTATGACGGTTCATCCGGGCGAGCTTTTTCTCAACAATATTCGCGATCGTGGATTTGCCGGACCCGGACAGACCAGTCAGCCAGAGCACCGCTGGCTTTTGGTGCTTCATAGAGGCGTGGTGAGCGCGTCCAATGTCCGTAGCCTGCCAGTGAATGTTCTGTGCCCGGCGCAGGGCGAAATTGATCATGCCGGCGGCAACAGTACGGTTGGTGATCCGATCAATTAGGATGAACCCGCCCAGATCTCGGTTCTCGCTGTAAGGAGCAAAGGGGATCTCGCGGTCGGTCGTGATATTCGCAACGCCAATGGCATTCAGGTCCAGTGTCTTGGTGGCGATATGTTCCTGCGTGTTGACGTTAACCTCATACTTGGGAGGCTGCACGGTCGCCGATACCGTCTGGGCACCGATCTTAAGGGCATAGGCGCGCCCGGGAACCAATTCAGTGTCATCCATCCAGACGAGCGTGGTCTCGAACTGGTCCGCTACTTCAAGCGGCGCTTGTGCCGCCACGATCACCTGCCCGCGCGAACAATCGATCTCATCTGCCAAGGTCACGGTCACGGATTCGCCCGCGACAGCGAGATCTCGGTCGCCGCCCAAATTGACGATCCGTGCGATGGTTGAGGTTTTGCCCGATGGCAAAACGCGAACCGGGTCTCCGGGGTGTAGCTGGCCACTGGCGATGAGGCCCGCAAACCCGCGGAAATCGAGGTTGGGACGATTGACCCACTGCACCGGCATCCGGAAGGGTTCGGATTGCTCAATGGTGTTTTCGAGAGTTACCGCCTCCAAATGTGGCAGCAACGGCGCGCCAGTGTACCAAGGGGTATTCTCACTTGGGGCCGTAATATTGTCGCCCTTATAGCCCGAGATCGGAATGGCCGTGAAATCGGTGAGCCCGATACTCTCAGCGAAGGTCCGATAATCCTCTACGATCTGGTCATAGGTGGCTTGGTCATAATCCACGAGATCCATCTTGTTGACGGCCAACACGACATGTCGGATGCCCAACAGATGCACGAGATAGCTGTGGCGACGGGTCTGGGTAAGCACACCCTTGCGGGCATCAATCAAGATCACTGCAAGGTCGGCGGTCGAGGCGCCGGTGACCATATTGCGGGTATATTGTTCGTGGCCCGGTGTGTCGGCCACGATGAACTTGCGCTTCTCGGTCGAGAAGAAGCGGTAGGCGACGTCGATGGTGATACCCTGCTCACGCTCTGCCGCCAGGCCATCCACCAGCAGGGCGAAATCGATATCCTGCCCTTGGGTGCCCACACGCTTGCTGTCAGCCTCAAGCGTCGCCAGTTGATCCTCAAAGATCATCTTGCTGTCATAGAGCAGCCGACCGATCAATGTGGACTTACCATCATCGACAGAGCCACAGGTGATAAAGCGCAGCATGGTCTTATGCTGATGCAGTTCCAGATAGGCATCGATGTCTTCGGCAATAAGGGCGTCGGTCTTGTAGGTCGGATTTTGGGCAGTCATGGGGGGTAATATCTCTGCTTAAATGGAAGGGCCGGAAAAGAAAGGAAGCGTCAAAAATAACCTTCTTGCTTCTTTTTTTCCATCGAAGCCGCCTGATCATGGTCGATCGCCCGACCCTGCCGTTCGGACGTGGTGGTCAGCAGCATTTCCTGAATGACCTCGGGCAGAGTTTTAGCCTCGCTTTCTACCGCACCGGTAAGGGGATAGCAGCCCAAGGTGCGAAAGCGGATCGAGCGCATTTCAGGCGTTTCACCCGGCTCTAACGGGAAACGGTCGTCGTCAACCATAAGGATCATCCCATCGCGCGTGACAGTGGGCCGCGGTGCCGAGAAATACAGGGGAACGATCTCAATCCCCTCAAGGTGGATGTACTGCCAGATATCCAACTCGGTCCAGTTCGAGATTGGGAATACTCTGACGCTTTCACCCTTGGCTTTGCGGGCATTGTAAAGCCGCCAGAGCTCCGGGCGCTGGTTCTTGGGATCCCACCGGTGGTTTGCCGAGCGGAAAGAGAAGACGCGCTCCTTGGCGCGGGATTTCTCCTCATCGCGACGCGCACCGCCGAAAGCCACATCAAAACCGTGCTTGTCGAGTGCTTGCTTCAGGCCTTCTGTTTTCCACATGTCGGTATGCAGCGCGCCATGGTCGAAAGGGTTGATCCCCTGCTCTACCGCTTCGGGGTTTTGATGCACCAGCAACTCCATCCCGGCCTCGCTCGCTGCGCGGTCCCGAAGCGCATACATGTCTTGAAACTTCCAAGTGGTATCAACATGCAGCAGCGGGAAGGGGGGCGGTGCCGGGTAGAAAGCTTTCTTTGCCAAATGCAACATGACGGCGCTGTCTTTGCCCACGCTGTAAAGCATCACCGGGTTTTCCGCTTCCGCGGCAACCTCGCGCAGAATATGAATGCTCTCCGCCTCAAGGCGCTGCAAGTGGGTCAGGGCTGTCATGTTCATAAATGGAGTTCTCTAAAAAAGCATGGTTCGGAGGGCGGTACACCATTTCTATCTCGTATTTCAGCCAGCGTAACCCCCATCTCGGCAGTAATTTGAGAGTGTTTACCCCAAGCCAGTATAAACTTTTGGTATGGTCGTGAATTTCTGCGCTTCTAGAACGTTGCGGTGAAAAAAGACGGGCTAAAATAAGGTGCTCTAATCCGCGAATGACCGTGGCGGGCGCCTAAGAGCAAAAGAGCGTCCCCACATTGCCCTAGCATCACGTGACAATGAGCCGATTGCTTGCTAAGGCAAGTGGAGAAATTTCAAGGAGCACGCCACTGTGCAGGTGACTCAAACCGCCCTACCGGGGGTCCTTTTGTTAAAACCCGCAAGGTTCGGTGATGCCCGTGGGTTCTTTTCCGAAAGCTGGAACCGCAAGACACTGGCGGAACACGGGATCGCATTAGACTTCGTGCAGGACAATCATTCGATTTCTGCAGCCGTCGGGACCGTGCGCGGGTTGCATTTTCAGACCCCGCCTCATGCGCAGGACAAGCTGGTGCGCTGCGGCCAAGGGGCGCTGTTCGACGTGGCGGTGGATATCCGCAAGGGCAGCCCGACATATGGCCAATGGGTTGGCTATGACTTGACCGCCGAGAACGGTTCGCAACTGCTGATACCCAAAGGGTTCCTGCACGGTTTTGTCACGCGCGCCCCTGATACAGAGATTATCTATAAATGCACCGACTACTACGCGCCCGAATGTGACGGCGCGTTGCGCTTTGACGATCCCGATATCGGCATAGTTTGGGGCCTGAACGGTGAACCCATTCTGTCCGACAAGGATGCCACGGCCCCGCTATTGGCCGGCTTTGACAGCCCTTTCACTTACAGAAATTCAGCATGAAAATTCTGGTGACGGGCGGTGCCGGTTTTATTGGCTCAGCGGTGGTGCGGCTGGCGGTGGCCCGGGGTCATGCAGTGGTCAACCTTGATGCGCTGACCTATGCGGGCTGCCTTGAAAACATCGCCAGCGTTGCAGCCGATCCGCTTTATGTTTTCGAGCAGGCCGATATCCGCGACCGCGCGGCGCTTGACCGCATTTTTGCGGCGCATCAGCCAGACGCGGTGATGCATCTGGCCGCTGAAAGCCATGTGGACCGTTCAATCGACGGACCTGGGGGTTTTATCGAGACCAATATCACCGGCACCTACAACATGCTGGAAGCCGCGCGCCGCTATTGGGTGGCGCGCGGCAAGCCAGAACCGTTCCGCTTTCACCACATCTCGACGGATGAGGTCTATGGCTCGCTGGGTGCAGAGGGCATGTTCACCGAAGACACGCCTTATGACCCGCGCTCGCCCTACTCCGCCTCCAAAGCCTCCAGCGACCATTTGGCCCGCGCATGGCATGAGACCTATGGCCTGCCGGTCGTGTTGACCAATTGCTCCAACAACTACGGGCCCTTCCACTTTCCCGAAAAACTGGTGCCGGTGGTGATCCTGAATGCCTTGGCGGGCAAGCCTATCCCAGTCTACGGCGAGGGGCTCAACGTGCGTGACTGGCTCTATGTAGAAGACCACGCCGACGCGCTGCTGCTGGTGTTGGAAAAAGGCACCATGGGGCGCAGCTATAACATCGGCGGGGAGAACGAGGCGCGCAACATCGATCTTGTGAAAACCATCTGTGGGATTTTGGATCAAAAACGCCCCAAAGATGCGCCCTACGCCGATCAGATCACCTTTGTGCAGGATCGCGCGGGCCATGACCTGCGCTATGCCATTGATCCCAGCCGTATCCGTGATGAACTGGGCTGGCGCCCGTCGGTGACGGTCGAAGAAGGGTTGGAGCGTACTGTGCAATGGTATCTCGATAATGAGAACTGGTGGCGCGCGCTGCAGAACCGCGATGGCGTGGGCCAACGGCTTGGCACCAGGGGGTGAGCGCATGACCATCCTCGTCTTCGGCAAAACGGGTCAGGTCGCGCGCGAACTCGCCGCCTTGGAGGGAACAGAATGCTACGGCCGTGATGCCGCTGATCTAGAAACTCCTGAGATCTGCGCCGCCCTGATCCACCAGAAACGCCCCGATGCGGTGATCAACGCCGCCGCCTATACGGCGGTCGATAAAGCAGAAGAAGATGAACCCTGCGCCACCACGATCAACGGCGCGTCCCCCGGCGCGATGGCCCGCGCTTGCGCTGACCTTGGCATTCCTTTTGTGCAGATCTCGACCGATTATGTCTTTAAGGGGGATGGCGCCGCGCCGTGGCAACCGAATGATCCAACCGCGCCACTGGGCGCTTATGGTCGCAGCAAACTGGCCGGAGAGCAGGCGGTGCGTGCGGCGGGCGGCACCCATGCCATCCTACGGACCTCTTGGGTGGTTTCGGCCCATGGTTCAAACTTCGTCAAAACCATGCTGCGGCTCGGGGCAGAGCGTGACACGCTCAACATTGTTGCAGACCAGATCGGCGGCCCCACCGGCGCTGCCGAGATCGCTGCCGCCTGTCATGCTCATTCACTAGATGGTCGTCGTTGCGCAGGTGCCAGGTCATTTGCCGGACACCGAAGAACGGGGTCTCCAAGAACTGCTCGTCGATCCGCCGCATCAGATCGAGGTTCTGCGCGGTCTCACCCTTCGGCGTGTAATAGAAAGACGAGCGCGCAATCGACAGCAGCTTGCACTGCTGGACGACAGACAGCTGGGGGTGATCAGGCTCCACCATGCCGCGCCTCACTTCCCGCCCCAGGGCTTGAGCTTTCGTTCCAAAAAAGAGTTGGCTACCGCCAGCTCCCCTATCTTGGCATGGAGTTCCTTCACTTGCTCTTCGTCGATCTCGGGCTTTTTACGGCCACCGCGCTCAAACACACCGGATGCGCCCTCGAGCAAAGCAAAGCGCGTTTCCATTGGTGGATCATCGTCGGATGCACTCCAAATCGGCTCGCCAGTTCGGCTGCGGTCTCCTCGCCCTTCAAGGCCTCCAACGCGACCTTCGCCTTGAACTCGGGCGCATGCTGCTTGCGTTTAGACATCTCTGATCTCCTTCGTTTTGAAGATCAGCAGACTGCAAATTGTAGGGGTGGATTCCGGCTGAGTGCAGAATGACACCCTAAGGCATTTTGAGGACGCGGCTTCCGTATTCACGCAGATTTCCGTTTGGATCTACGTATCGATAGAGCGTAACAGGCTTGATCCCCAACTCCTTGCAGAGATCACTAACAGACGTGTCGCGATTGGCCATGGCGGCTTGCGCCATACGGACCTGCGCTTTTGTCAGCGCAAACTTCCTTCCACCTTTCCGGCCACGGGCGCGGGCGGCTTGGAGCCCGGCCATTGTGCGTTCGCGGATCAACTCACTTTCAAATTCGGCCAAGGCCGCAAAGATGCCAAATGAAAGTCGTCCTGCCGCAGTTGTTGTATCGATCTGCGCGCCTTGTCCGGTGAGCACCTGGAGGCCAACGCCGCGCTCGGACAGCAAGCTGA